>JAGBSZ010000028.1 GCA_017631585.1 Bacteroidaceae bacterium | reverse complement strand
TTCGACAAGGATGCAAAGATAGAGGGGGCTTTCCGAAGTGAGTTCGGCATGGATATGGAAAATTTCAAGAACATGTTCCCTACGTTTGACGATTTTCTGCTGCATAAGCTCACCGGCAAAAATATGCCTTTCAACAACAAAGCAGCAAATGAAAATGCATCATACGGACAGCAAGGTGCAATAAAGGGACTCGATGACTTGAAAAGGTATCTCAAAGGTCCGCTTGATGTTATAAACGATGTCATAAACGGTGCTTATTCCGACGAACCGGTGAAACTCAAAAAGGTTTCGGAGAGCCTGAATGGCATCAAACTTACTCCTGCCGAACTCAGGGAATTCGATAATGCTCTCGATGAATATACAAAGATTCTGCTTAAGGGTGTTATTGATAACCGTAACAGGCAAAAGGACCCGTATCTTGAATCACACATCGAGAGGGAACGCGAACGGAGAGAGTTCTACAGAAAAGAGGCAGAAGAGTACAAAAAACAGTATGGCAAGAAAGATGATGTGGAATATCCTAATTGATGCTTATGAATATGAACAAGTTTCTTGATAAACGTGTCAAGCCGGGTACAAATTCAAGAAAAACAGCCGATGATAATATCAAAGGTGTTGCAAGGGAGTTTCTTGATGAATGTGCCGCTTGTTGGAACTCGCTGAATGAGGCACGCCGCAAACTGCGGCGAAGCCTCATGTACAGCTACGGCGACCAGTGGGGCGATTATGTCACCGACCCTGATACTCTCGCGCAGATAACAGAGGGAGAACTGATTAAAAAGAACGGTAAGGTGCCACTTAAGAACAATATGATAGCCCCGATACTGAACAACATTGACGGACAGCTTCGTCAGAATCTGATGCGTCCTGTGTGTGTGGCACGCGACCAAGGTGAACGTAAAGTGGGTGAGATGATGTCGGTGGCTATAGAATATGTCCACGACATTAACGAGCTTGAAGAGCTGGATGCCGATTCCATGCGTATGCTGCTCAATGGCGGCATGGTGGCGCAGAGGGTGGAGTATGGCATTAATCCAACGAAGGATAGACGCGATGTTTGGGTACACAGTGTAAATCCGTCACGACTTTTCTTCAACGCGAATCTTGAGGATGTGCGTATGTGGGATGTCACATGCATTGGCGAAATAATGGACCTGCCGCTTGATGATGTGCTGACGCACTTTGGCACTACACCTGAGAAAAAGAGTTTGATAAGGGAAATATATTACAATGTTTCGCCATACGAGAGTATAAACCGCGCGGTGCAGGGTGATGAATCGCGAAACCTTACATTCTACACCGCATCGCGGAATTCTCTTTGTCGTGTCATACTCGGATGGAAATTGGAGTCGCGCGATGCCTATTATTGGAACGATGAACTGCGCGGTACGTGGGGGTATCTGCCGTATAACGAGGAGAGCCGCAGGATGCTCGAGGAAGAGAACGAAAGGCGTAGAAAAAACAGTGAGGGAAAGAGTGATGATGAGTTGTTGCTTGTCAGTTACAATTTTGCCACAGAACGGTATTGGTATTATCGTTACATGACTCCTCGCGGGGATGTGCTGCAGGAAGGACGCAGCCCATATTGGCATGGGGAACATAATTATGTGCTTCATCTCTTTCCGCTCATTCAGGGACGCCTGGGTAACTTTGTAGAGCAGTTCATCGACCAACAACGTGCCATAAACCGCACTGCAACGCTCATTGACTTCATTCGCGGAACATCGTCAAAAGGTGTGCTTGTTGTAGATGATGATGCTTTCGAGAGTATGTCGCGCGAGGATGTGATAGATGAATATGTGCGTTATAACGGTGTGCTGTTTGTGAAGCTGAAGCCGGGACAGAGTATCGACGGAGTGGTTAGACAATATAACAGCGGTGCGTCGGTTGCCGGTGATTTTGAACTGCTCAATCTTCAACTGCGCCTGATAAATGAAATATCGGGTGTAAACTCTGCCATGCAGGGACAATCGCCCAAGGCGGGAACGCCGGCTTCATTGTATGCACAGCAGATACAGAACTCATCATTGAATCTCAGAGGACTGTTCGACAGCTTCAAGACTTTCCGTCGCCGGCGCGACACCAAACTGATGAAAACAATACAGCAGTTCTATAACGAGGAGCGTTACATAGATATTGCAGGCACGTATTACTCCGAAGAGGCTAAATGGTATAATCCAAAAAAGGTACAGAACTGTGAGATTGACATAACAATATCTGACGGTTACAACACTCCTGCATACCAGATGCTTGCCAATGACTTCCTTATGGATTTGTTCAAGTCGAATGCTGTTGATGTAAAGACAATGCTCGAGAACACATCGTTCCCCTTTGCGGCAAAAATCCTTGAAGCCATAAAACGCAACGAGGAACAGGCTGCCAAAGGAGAACCAATGGAGGGAGTGCCGGCTGAGTTGATTCAGGCGATGCAGGCAGAGAATGGCGATGCGCGGAAATAAATTATGTAAAAAGAACACGAAATGGATTGTCTCGTGTTCTTTTTTTGTATCTTAGCAAAATGAAATTTCAAATCACCTGTATGAATCAGAAAGAACGAATACTTGAACTGAGAAAGGAACTACACGAACATAACCACCGTTATTATGTACTCAACGCACCTGTCATAAGCGACTTTGAGTTTGATGCTTTGTTGCGCGAACTGCAGGAACTTGAGGCGGCAAATCCCGACATGTTCGACCCGGCTTCGCCAACCATGCGTGTAGGTTCGGACATTACAAAGGAGTTCAAACAGGTGACCCACAAATATCCTATGCTTTCGTTGGGAAATACATATTCCAAAGAGGAGGTAAGGGATTTCTACGACAGGGTGAAGCGGGCTCTTAACGAGGATTTTGAGATTTGTTGTGAACTCAAATTTGACGGAACATCAATATCTCTCACATATATAAACGGCAGGCTTGAACGTGCCGTCACACGTGGAGACGGTGAAAAGGGTGATGATGTTACAGCAAACGTAAAGACAATACGTACTGTTCCTTTGGTACTCTCGGGTGAGGGGTATCCTGCCGAATTTGAGATTCGTGGCGAGGTTCTTATGCCTTGGAACGTATTTGAACGTCTCAACGAGGAGCGTGCAGCCAACGAGGAACAGTTGTTTGCCAATCCGCGTAATGCGGCTTCGGGAACATTGAAACTGCAGGATTCTGCAGTAGTTGCCAAGCGTGGTCTTGATGCATATCTCTATTTTATGCTTGGCGAGCAACTGCCAGCCGAAGGACATTACGAAAATCTGCAATGTGCGGCAGAGTGGGGCTTCAAGGTATCTTCATACACCCGTAAATGCAGAACAATCGAGGAGGTTTTCGATTTTATCGACACTATGGATGTTGAACGCAAGAATCTGCCTTTTGCCACTGACGGCATTGTTCTGAAAGTTAATTCCTTGCGTCAGCAGAAGAATCTCGGCTATACGGCAAAATCGCCACGTTGGGCAATTGCATACAAGTTTCAGGCAGAACGTGCATTGACACGGTTGAATGAGGTTAGCTATCAGGTGGGACGTACCGGTGTTGTTACCCCCGTTGCCAACCTCGACCCGGTACAGTTGTCGGGAACTGTGGTGAAACGTGCTTCATTGCATAATGCAGATATAATAGAAAAGTTCGACCTGCATATAGGCGATATGGTATATGTGGAAAAGGGGGGTGAGATAATCCCCAAAATAACCGGTGTGGATGTCGATGCCCGTTTTATGCTTGGCGAAAAAGTCAATTTTGTAACTAAATGTCCCGAATGCGGTACTCCTCTTGTGCGTAACGAAGGAGAGGCTGCGCATTATTGCCCCAACGACCAGACTTGTCCACCGCAGATTAAAGGCAGAATTGAGCATTTTGTTACGCGCGATGCCATGAATATCGACTCGATAGGACCTGAGACAATCGACTTATTGTATAACTATGGTATGATAAAGAATATTGCCGACTTATATACTCTTTATGTCGAGGACCTGATGTTCCTACCCCGAATGGGAATGAAATCGGCTGAAAATATCGTTTCAGGAGTACGTCGCTCCTTAGAGGTGCCGTTTGAACGTGTGTTGTTTGCGCTTGGAATTCGTTTTGTGGGTGCAACGGTTGCGAAACGTCTGGCGCGTGCATTCAAGAATATCGACAATCTTATAAATGCTTCGTTTGACGAACTTATTGCAGTGGATGAGATTGGCGAAAAAATTGCTTCTACAGTCACAGCTTTCTTTGCCAATGAGAGCAATCGTGAACTTGTTGCACGCCTGAAAGAGCATGGTCTTTGCTTCGAGGTTTCAGAAGATGAAGCAGAACCCCATAGTGATATTCTCAAAGGACAGAGTATTGTCATAAGCGGTGTCTTTACACATCATTCGCGTGATGAATACAAGGAAATCATCGAAAAGAACGGCGGAAAGAATGTGGGAAGCATAAGCAAATCCACCTCATTCATACTTGCAGGAGAGAATATGGGACCAAGCAAGTTTGAGAAAGCACAGAAGCTCGGCATAAAAATTGTGAACGAAAATGAATTTCTTGCAATGATAGGTGTGTAAATGTTATTTTTTGTTATGTGACAAACTAAAACTTCACCCTTTATTATTATAAATAGTAAAAATTAATGTAATTTTGCATCTTGAAGAAAAATTACAGATTTTTATGATGCAAAATAGATTTAAAGGCATGGGTGTAGCCCTTGTCACACCGTTTACAAAAGAGGGTAATGTTGATTATGTTACTCTGGAAAAACTTGTGCAGATGCATATCGATTGCGGCACAGATTTCCTTTGTGTATTAGGCACTACCGCAGAAACACCAACGTTGACAACCGAAGAAAAACGAGAAATCCGAAAGCGCATCATAAAACAGGTTGATGGTCGTATGCCTATAATGGTAGGTATCGGAGGTAACTGCACTCGTGCCGTTGTCGAGGAGTTGCAAAACGAGGATTTGACCGGTGTGGATGGTATCCTTTCGGTTGCTCCATATTATAACAAACCTGTACAGGAGGGTATATACCAGCACTATAAGGCTGTTGCACAGGCAACCGACCTGCCAATTTATATGTATAACGTTCCCGGACGTACCGGTGTTAACATATTGCCGTCAACAGTTGTACGCCTGGCTAAAGAGTGTCCTAACATTGTTGGTTTCAAGGCTGCTTCGGGTAACCTTGCACAGATTAAGGAACTCATAGATATGGCACCTGCAAACTTTGATGTCTTTTCGGGTGATGACTCTCTCACCGTGGATATTATGGAAGCCGGTGGAGTGGGTGTAATCTCTGTCTTTGGAAACGCATATCCTCAGGAGATGACAGCTCTTGTAAGAGCAATGCAGGAAGGACGTGTAAGTGACGCACGCAATCAACACGACAGATTGAACGAACTTTTCCAGCTTATATTTGTCGATGGTAACCCGTCAGGCATCAAGGCTCTGCTGAACATACATGGCAAGTTGGACAATGTTCTCCGTCTGCCACTTGTTCCGGCATGTGACGACACATACAGTGACCTCCAGCAGGCTATAACATTGCTTTGATGTATGGAACGGTTAAAGTCGTTGCTTGACGAGAAAGTACTCCAATACAACCGCCCGGATTTTATAGCCAACGACCCTATAAGTTTTCCTCATGCCTTTAAACGTCGTGAGGATGTTGAGATTGTAGCTCTGTTGGCATCGATAATCGCATGGGGTAACCGCAAAATGATTCTGCGTAGCGGAAACAAGATGTTCCATGAGATAATGCATTCGTCGCCATACGATTTTGTAATGAGTGGCGAGTGGGAGAATCTCGATGACAGACAGAACATACATCGTACATTCTTTGTTTCCGACTTCAAATATATATGCCGTGGATTGAAAGATATATTCACCGAGTACGGCTCTATGGAGCCTCTGTTTGAAGGATGTTCTACATGGGATGGCATTGAACGTTTGCGTAACGAGTTTGCAAAATCCAACGGCGGAGCAACAACAAGGCATATCAGCAACCCGGTAAGCATAAAGGGCAAGCCCGGCTCGGCATGTAAACGCATGCACATGATGTTACGTTGGCTTTGCCGAAAGGACGGTATTGTGGATTTGGGAATTTGGGACAATATTTCCCCGTCGCAGTTGATGATACCTATTGATGTACATGTAGCACGTACGGCACGTACTTTGGGGCTTATAACCCGCAAACAGAACGACCGTCGCACTGTGGAAGAACTTACCGCAAAGCTCAAGGAACTATCTCCTGACGACCCTGTACGTTACGATTTCGCACTCTTTGGAGTGGGTGAAGCCGGTGAAAATTTTATTGAAGATTTTATAAATAATATATAATGGTGCTTTTGCAGTACCGATTAAACAGATACGAAAATGGCAAAAATACTTAAAGAAGATGCTTTGAACTACCATGCCGGCAAACGTCCCGGTAAGATTGAAGTAGTTCCTACAAAACCATATTTTACACAGACCGACCTTTCGTTGGCTTATTCGCCCGGTGTAGCCGAGCCTTGTCTTGAAATTCAGAAAGACCCGCAGAATGCATATAAATATACTGATAAAGGAAATCTTGTAGCCGTTATATCAAACGGTACAGCCGTCCTTGGATTGGGTAACATCGGTGCTGTGGCAGGAAAGCCTGTAATGGAGGGTAAAGGATTGCTGTTCAAGATTTATGCAGGTATCGACGTATTCGATATTGAGGTAAACGAGGAGGACCCTGAGAAATTCATTGAGGCAGTGAAAGCTATTTCACCAACCTTTGGAGGTATAAACCTTGAGGATATCAAGGCTCCTGAATGTTTTGAGATAGAGCGTCGTTTGAAAGAGGAACTTGATATTCCCGTCATGCACGATGACCAGCACGGAACAGCCATAATCTCAGCGGCAGGTCTTATCAATGCTCTTGAGGTTAACGGAAAGAATATCGAAGAGGTGAAAGTTGTCGTAAACGGTGCAGGTGCAGCTGCAATATCATGTACAAAGCTTTATATCGCACTTGGTGTAAAGAAGGAGAATGTCGTAATGCTCGACAGCCGCGGTGTCATCAATACTTCACGCGGAAATCTTACACCGGAGAAGTTGGAGTTTGCTACATCACGCACTGATATATCTACACTTGCCGATGCAGTAAAAGATGCCGATGTGTTCCTTGGATTGTCAAAGGGTAATGTACTTTCAAAGGATATGGTACGCTCAATGGCAAAAGACCCCATTGTGTTTGCTCTTGCAAATCCAGAGCCTGAGATTACTTACGAGGATGCAATGGATAGCCGTCCCGATGTGCTTATGAGTACAGGACGCAGCGACTATCCTAACCAGATAAACAACGTTATCGGTTTTCCTTATATCTTCCGTGGCGCTCTTGATGTAGCGGCAACTGCCATTAACGAGGAGATGAAACTTGCTGCTGTAAAAGCTATTGCAAATCTTGCAAAGCAACCTGTTCCTGAGATTGTAAACAAGGTATATAAGGTAAGAAATCTATCGTTCGGTCGTGATTACTTTATTCCAAAACCTGTCGATCCACGCTTGCTTGTAGAGGTATCTACAGCTGTGGCAAAAGCAGCCATAGAGAGTGGAGTTGCACGCAAGACAATTACCGATTGGGAAAAATATAAGGAACATCTTCTTGAATTCATGGGTAGAGAGTCAAAACTTACCCAGCAACTTCACGATATTGCGCGTACACAGACACAGCGCGTTGTCTTTGCCGAAGGTGCTCATCCTTCGATGATGAAGGCTGCCGTACAGGCTAAGGAGGAGGGTATATGCCAACCTATTCTTCTTGGAAACGACGAAATAATCTCGAAGCTCGCTACAGAATTGGGCTTGAGCCTTGAGGGTATTGAAGTTGTAAACCTTCGTCATCCGAGCGAGAGCGGTCGTCGTGAGCGTTACGCAAAGATTCTTGCCGACAAACGTCAGCGCGAGGGATACACCGTAGAAGAGGCTAACGACAAGATGTTCGAGCGCAACTACTTTGGTATGATGATGGTGGAGACAGGTGATGCAGATGCATTCATTACAGGTCTTTACACAAAATATTCAAATACCATCAAGGTTGCCAAAGAGGTTATCGGTATGCAGGAGGGATTCGGTACTTTCGGAACAATGCATATCCTCAACTCAAAGAAAGGAACATATTTTGTTGCAGATACGCTCATCAACCGTGCACCTGAGACATCTACATTGATTGACATCACACGCCTTGCCGAAAAGTCGGTACGATTCTTCAACCATGAGCCTGTTATGGCAATGGTATCATACTCGAACTTCGGAACAGACCAGGGTGGCAGTGCCGAGAGAGTACGTCAGGTAGTATCACACATACACAAGAACTACCCTGAGTGGATTCTTGACGGTGAGATGCAGGTGAATGTTGCCATGAACAGCGAACTTCGCGACAAGAAGTATCCGTTTACAAAGTTGTTCGGCAAAGAGGTGAATACATTGATATTCCCTAACCTGAACTCAGCCAACTCGTCATACAAGATGTTGCAGGCAATATACCCTGATACAGAAATCATCGGACCAATCCAGATGGGATTGAACAAGCCAATCCACTTCATCGATTTCGAAAGCTCAGTGCAGGAGATTCTGAATGTAACTGCTGTAGCGGCAATCGATGCCATGATTAACAAAAAATAATTGTAATACATCAATATAAATGTTTGAAGCACCGCAGTTGCGGTGCTTCAAACGTTTATTCAACCATAGGCATACTCTTTTTCCACCTGTCTGCATAACTGTCAAGAATTTCTCTTACATGCTTGCCTATTATGGTGTAGTCGTTCTCTTTCAAGTTGGCAAGTGATACACGAATGCTCCATTCCGGTCCATCGAATCCTCCGCCATTGAGGACAACAAGCGAGGTTTCAGTTGCAAGACGGAACACCACATCCAACGGGCTATAGTTCAGCTTTAACCAGTCGGCAAAGTCCTTACCATAATATCGTTTTGCCCATACAAGCATATCTATCTCGGAATAGTATCCGGCACGTAAAGGGTCAGGCAGCAGGGTAAATCCCATACTTGCCCACAAGGTTTCGAGTCTGCGACGTATAATCTCCTGCATCTTCTCTTTGAAATGGTTGCCTTCGCGCTTGTCTATGATAGAGTAGAGGGCGAAGAGAGTCATCTGCATCTGCTGTGGCAATGACAGACCTGCCGTGTGGTTCAGGGCAACCTGACGGCTGTCGGCAACCATACGGTCGATGAAACGCATATTCTCAACATCTTTTCTTATACTGCCATATCGTTGTTGCAACTCTCCTTTCCGCTTGCGTGGCAAGCGTTTGAGCAACTCATCGAAAATATTATCTCTGTGAATGGCACTCACGGCTGTGCGCCATCCTGTTGCCCCGAAATATTTTGAAAACGAATATACGCAAATTGTGTTATGCGGCAATCGTGCCATCAATGATTGAAAGCCATTGGTGTATGTTGCATATACGTCATCTGTCACAATCATAAGATTGGGATTCCAACGTTCTACTATATCAACGAGCAAATCAATTGTTTCGGAAGCAAGTGTATAGCTTGGCGGATTACTCGGATTAACGATGAAGAGTGCCTTATACGATGTGTCACGCAATTTACAAATATCTTTATCGTTGTATTGCCACAAGTGCAGGTCGTCGTATGTGGTGACACTGGCAGGTATTTCCGTTACCTTGTAGTTGTAGCGGTATAGTTTGGGTATCTCAATATATGGTGTGAATACCGGTGTCATAAGTGCTATCTGGTCGCCACGTTCAAGCAGACGGTTCTGTTGCAGACTGTCAAATATGTAACACATGGCTGCCGTTCCACCCTCTGTGGCAAAAAGGTCTATCTCGCCTTGTGGCGGACGACCGTCACACAATTCCTGGGCAATGTAGTCACGCACGGCAATCTCTGTGCAGTTGAGTATCCTGTCCGGAACAGGGTACTGGTTACCCAAAACACTCTCGGCCCATTCGTGTATAAGCTCATCGCCCTTTATATCATGTTCAACAGTCATGTAACGGTAACATTTTTCAAGGAATGCGACTCCCGGCTCTCTGCTGTTCTCTTTTAAAAATTGTTCAAAGCGTTTTGCAATGCCCTCTTTTTGCGGGATACCGGCAAGACCTTCCTCGCACTGCCAATCGCGACGTGCTTCGGCTATTCCGAACTTGCCAAGAGCAAAGAATGCTTCTCGTGGGACAGTTGCAACCCAATTGGGATTGCCACGACCTGCATTGAGCATGGTACGTGTCATCTTTCTTATACTCTCACCGGCAAGTTCTATCAGACGGTCCTTTAGTTCAAAAGGACTTATCTTTTCCATCTCTTTCTCGAATGATGCAACCTCGCTGTGGTCATTCAATAACTTATCCATACAACTATTATTTAAAATCATGAAACCATCAATGTTATGAATACTCCCCATAGTATAAGCAGTGTGTTTCCTACGGCATACGTTACAGTGTATCCGAGAGCCGGAGTCTCGCTACCGAGAGTCTCCTGTATCGCTCCAATGGCAGCTGTGGTTGTTCTTGCTCCGGCGCAACAGCCGAGAGCTATTGCAGGGTGGAACTTAAACAATTTTGAAGCAACGAATATGCCGAATATCAATGGTAAGGATGTTGCTATTATTCCTGCCACGAACAGCGACAAGCCAGCCTCCTTGAATCCTTCAATAAATCCCGGACCGGCGGATATGCCTATTATGGCAATGAATATATTCAATCCCATGTTGTTGAACACCCATAGTGCGGCTTCGGGAATAGCACCCATAGTGGGGTGGTGGGCACGCCACCAGCCAAACACAAGACCTGCTATCAACACTCCGCCACTGCTGCTCAAACTCAATGGAATTCCTTTTATATGCAATGTGAGTGTACCTATCACTGCGCCTATGATGATACCCAATGACAAAAATACCATATCCGTCTCATATGTGGCAGGGTCAGCATACCCAACCTCTTTGGCTGCATGCATGACATCAAATTTCTTTCCCACAAGCTCAAGAACATCGCCTGTATTCAGCTTTGTTTCCGGAAATACCGGTATGTCAACACCCATACGTCGTATGCGTTGTATGCTGACACCATGCATGAACGGTTGCGCTCGCAGTTCGCTTACGCGCTTGTTGTTGAGCAGAAACGGACGTTTGCGACCGGCAACAGTGCTTCTTATCATCATTACCGGAAAATCGAGTAAGGCATCATCGTCAACCTCCTTACCAATCCATTGCTCTTCGCCAATGGTATATTCATATCTTCCGCTGAGTACAACTTCATCGCCAATATGCAACACCTCTTTGCTTCTGACATCATCGATGATATTATTGCCTTTGCGTATCCTTTCAACAAACAGTCTTTTACCCTGTTCATTGAAAAAACGCTCCAATTCCTCAACTTTCCGTCCTTTCTTGAACCAACTGTTCTCTATGCAGTAGCTACGGAACTCCACCTTGCGTTTTGCCGGTACATATCCAGGTTTCTCATTGTCGTCCTTGCCCATGCGGCTTTCAAGCTCGCGACAAGCGGCTTTTACCTTTTCCATTCCGCCAAGCATCCTGGGACCCAATTTTGAGAGAATCCATGCCGAGCCGGCTGTACCGAATATATACGTTACAGCGTATGCCACGGGGATTATATCCAACATCTTCTGCTTTTCACTGTCAGAAATATCAAGTCCGCGTATGGTGTCGTCTGCAACACCTATTACCGCACTGATTGTCTGTGAACCGGAAAGCAACCCGGCAGCTTCTCCTGCATTATAACCCATTACAAGTGCTATAACCCACGTGCTAAGAAGAATGAAAACACACATCACCACTGCAAAAAGCACTTGCGGTAATCCCTCTTTCTTTAATCCGGCAAAGAACTGCGGACCTACTTTATAACCGATGGCGAAGAGAAACATCAAGAATGCAGTCTGCTTCAATGCTCCGGTCATCGGTATATCAAGCTGACCTACAATTACTCCCACAAGCAGTACACTTGTCACTATGCCTAAACTGAAACCTTTGATGTGAATCCTGCCGACAAGAAAACCTATACCTAACGTCAGGTATATGGCTATTTCAGGATGTGAACGTAGTAAATCTGTTATCCACTGCATAATAATAGTTTTTTATAGTAGATAACATTGCTTTAATCGGATTTGTTCTTATATAATCAAAGTCTCCGATATCAATAATTGACATCGGAGACTTTGATTATATATTATATTCCTTATTATATATTATTTGTCTGTGTGTTTCAGAAACAGACTCAAATCGAAATAAACTCGTCTGAACTGAAATTTTTTGTTTGGCTCGACAACAACTATATTACATAGTGTTTCTGTGTCAAGATTGCGAGAAATTTCTTTTTCTATTTCAAGTTCATGAAACAATACGTAGTTCTGGTCGTCGGGATGAATTACTTTATAGGGAGACTCAGCAGTATTACCCTTACCGTACTCTGTTATCATGTTTAATATCTTCTGGTATTTATTTGCGTATGAGTCGAATTCTTCCTGGCTTTTTTCAAGCTCTTTTGTGGATATAAGCAGGTTGAATAATGCATTGAGACTCACAGGGTTATATTCCATAATCTTTTTAGCCATTGCGTATGCTTCAGCATGATTACCTTCATTATGGAATTTTTTCAGTGCCTTCTCGTTCTCATCATTGCTTGGATTGTATTGTGGCAGGAATGCTTGTCCGTAATAAACAAGCGCAATGTCATCAATACGTAACATCGGATCATCTTTTCTGTAAATTTCAACAATCTCGTCAAAATATTTGCGTTCGTTCTTTACGATGCTTTCAATGGTTGCATAATCAAGAAAAACCTGCGCATTTGCTATAAATGTTGCAAGGCATAATGCAAATGTGATTAGAACTTTCTTCATTTCTTATAATTTGAATTTCAGAATTACTCCACTGTTTGCAGGAACGGTGATGATTGTCTTGTCGAACGGATTGAATGTTACATCTATGCTCTTTCCGCTCAACAGTTCTTTTACGCTCTGGATTTCATTGCTGTATGTTGCTCCAAAATATGCAAATGCCTCTTCCGGAACTGTTACGGCGCACTCCTTGTCGTTTTTGCTGAAGTTTGTTACGATAAGCATCAGTTCATCATCCTTGCCTCTCAGGTATGAGAATA
>JAGBSZ010000027.1 GCA_017631585.1 Bacteroidaceae bacterium | reverse complement strand
CAAGGCTGATATATTTGATTTTGATGCAATGTATAAACTGATGGTTGATAATAATGTGGATGGCATTATCCACCTTGCTGCCGAGAGTCATGTTGACCGCTCAATCAAGGACCCGTTTACCTTTGCACGTACCAATGTGATGGGTACACTTTCGCTTCTTCAGGCAGCAAAGCTCTATTGGGAGTCTTTGCCCGAAAAGTACGAGGGTAAGCGTTTCTATCATATCTCAACCGACGAGGTTTATGGTGCATTGGAGTTGAGCCACCCCGAGGGAATAGAGCCTCCTTTCACCACAACAGCATCATCTGGTGAGCATCATCTGGCATACGGAGAGGATTTCTTCTACGAGACAACAAAGTACAATCCTCACAGCCCATATTCGGCATCAAAGGCAAGCAGCGACCACTTTGTACGCGCATTCCACGACACATACGGCATGCCTACAATCGTTACCAACTGCTCTAACAACTACGGTCCTTATCAGTTCCCGGAGAAACTGATACCGCTCTTCATAAACAATATACGTCATCGCAAGCCATTGCCCGTATATGGTAAGGGTGAGAATGTGCGCGACTGGTTGTATGTAGTTGACCATGCACGTGCAATAGATGTAATCTTCCACAATGGTAAGATTGCCGACACATACAACATCGGTGGTTTTAACGAGTGGAAGAATATTGATATAATCAAGGTAATCATTAAGACAGTTGACCGCATGCTGGGTAACCCCGAAGGTGCATCGCTAGACCTCATAACATATGTTACCGACCGTGCCGGTCACGACTTGCGTTATGCAATCGATTCAACCAAATTGCAGAGAGAGCTTGGTTGGGAACCAAGTCTGCAGTTTGAGGAGGGTATAGAAAAGACCGTGCAATGGTATCTTGACAACCAGCCTTGGATGGATAACATCACAAGCGGCGAGTATGAGAAATACTATGACGAAATGTACAAAGGAAGATAAATGATAAAAACAAAAGCCTCTCACTTCACAGTAGAGAGGCTTTTGTTTTAGAATAATCTTATTGAATAACCTAATCGTGCATATATTGTAAGGTTTGCTGAGCGACCGAAGTCATCGGTCTTTGAGTTTCCGAAGATGTCTGCCAGAGCATAGTAATAACGTCCTTCAATAAAAAAGTTACCGGCTCTTGTTTTCCATTCGAGACCTAATCCGCCTGCAATACCATAATCAAAGACATTTTCCACTTTCTTGCCATATATGGGCTGCAAACTGATGGGGCGTTCTTCGACTTTCCAATTACCTTTGTAATAATCCCTTTCGTTCAGAAAGAATCCGAACTGCGGACCTAAATTCAGAAAGAACTGGAATCCACGTTCCTCTCTTCCCCATGAAAGATGTGCAAACAGCGGTATTTCTACATAATCAAGTACTTTTATATAACTGTTGCTTGTGCCGTCATCGAAATCCTCTTCCCATCCACGTTGTGAGAAATTGACCTCAATCTGTGTTGCACATATCATGCTGAAATATTTCTCGCTGGTATAGCGTATGTTCAATCCTCCGCTGTATCCGTTGAGGAATTTCTGGCGTATCGATGGCTGGAACTCCATGCTGTTTATATTCATACCACCGGCAACACCGAGTTCGAGTCTGCTGCGCGGCTCTTCAATCTGCGCATTGGCACAGACAAAAGAGAGCAGAATCAGTATTGTTGATGCAAACCTTTTCATCTTGTTATTCAAAGTCAATCTTTTCAATCCTATAATCAGGAGTATAATGTATAAAGTTTATCTTTTTGTTTATCATAGCTCCGTCCTTCAGTCTTTCAAAGAGAAATCCTGTCTGTATCGGTGTATATTTCAAATCGTTTATCTTTTCGGGCAACAGCTCACCATATATGGTTGTTGCGAGAAGGAAAAAGTAACCTGTATCGTAACCAAGCATGCCATATCTTGGGTAAATATTCTGTATGTTGCAATTGTAGCGTTTGATGTACTCCTCTTGGAAACGTGTTATTTCGGGGATGGAGTAGTGGCTGTAGAATGTAGCATAGAAGAACGTCTCAACCTCGTACATCTGCTCACGTGTGTCTTTTGCATAAATCTGCCATTCTGGGTAACCGAAAAGTTTGTAGTCGGGGATGTCGAGCGAGTCTATCATGTCAGCCTGTTGCAGTGTCGGCAACAGCATATTGAGGGTGGCTGCAGATGAAGATGTTGGAATGATTATATTCTCTTTGTCTTCGCGCAGGAACTCTTTTAATGTTATCAATGTGGTTTCCTCTGTAGTCAGGTTGTACAAAGGTACAGTGGTGTTGGGAACATTGTTTATGTCAAGTTCGTTTGTCAATTTGGTGATAAATTCCTTTTTGTTGCTCTTTTCCTCTTCGTTCTCAACAAACACCACATTTGCATTTGGGAATGCCGTCATGAAATGTTTGTTTACCTCAGGTATCAGATACGATTGAAGAACATTTACGCAATACACCATCGGGTTGTTGTATATCTCATCATCCTTGTTTGTGAAAGGAACTACAAGAGGAATGTTCTTTTCGTATGCAAATTTTGCAAGTTCCTTGTTGTGCTTGGGGTACATGGCACCTATTATAAGTTCCATATTGTCGAGAGCTCCACTCGATAGCAACTCATTCAGGCTATTCTCCTGAGGACCTGAATCGTATGTGTTTATTTCAAAAGAATATCCGTTCTCTTTCAATTTTTCCACAGCCATAAGGAAACCTTGATAGTATTCAATCATTCGTCCCTGTTCGCTCGGAGCATAGCTGTCGAGCAGGAAAGGCAGAACAATCGCAACTTTGAGTACACCATCGTTATAATCCTTTTTAAGCGGACCGGTGGTGGTTGTCAAGGCTATATTGTGTTTCTTCTCGTTGTTTTCTGTTTTGTTGTTGTCGGTAGTTTGTTTCTTATCCAAAGGTATGTTTATTACCATCTTTTTCTTCAGTCCTCCCTTTTTCAACTCCGGATTGGCTGATATTATATCATCGGTTCCAACACCATATATTTTTGATATGCGGTATAGTGTTTCGCCTTTCTTTACGGTGTGTTGTATGGTGTTCTGTGACTGTTTGTTGTTGTCGTTCTGTTGTAATGCAGTCTCCTCTTCTTTTTTCGATGGTTTGTTTATATCTGCATTCTCTGCAACTCTCGGTATGCGTATTGTTTCGCCCACGCGGAAATTGGATGTTGACAGTCCCGGGTTTGCATCGCATAACTCCTGTGTGGTTATACCATACATTCTGCTCAGTCTGTACAATGTTTCACCACTCTGTATGGTGTGATAGATTGTGCCGTCGTTGCTTTTTTGTACAATGGCTTTCTCTTCATTTATATCTGTCCGGCTTGGAATTACAAGCTGCATGCCGACAGAAAGCGTCGTAGCACTTTCCGGGTTCATCTTTACGATTTTCTCTACAGTTGTACCGTAAAGTTTTGAGATGGAGTAGAGGGTTTGTCCTTTTACTACCGTATGTGTTATGGTATTACTTTCCTGCGCGTTGATACTTACCGAAATAAATAACACGATAATCAGTGAAAATATCTGTTTCAACTGTCTCATATTGCCTGTTTTTCCTTTTTGATGCTATTATCTTGCGAAGATACAATTTTTATACTGAATATTGAAATCGACAGAGTGAAAAGTTGACCGCTAAAAGTTGGTTTTAAAAAATGAGGATATATTGTGCGAATTTATTATTTTTGCATTTTAAGCGACTTCTAAGGATTTTGATTTATAAATGATACAGATGATGAGAAAATATATAATATCTTGTTTGTTGCTATTGGCTGCAGTCTCTGCTTTTGCACAGACAATGCCCGATGTTCCTGAGCCGACAGCCTATGTGATTGATGCAAAAGGCGAAGAGGCAGAACTCTCTCCCGGTGGCGATTTCTCAGGCGAAGCACCTGTCACTGTAAAACTTTCTGCCAATGCCGCGGAGTTTGAAGGATATTCGCTTGTTGTGGAATGGACTTTTACCCGTGAAGGAGAGACAGAACCTTATCTTACACGACATGATGCCGATGTTGAAATTGAAATCTCAACAAGCGGTACAACAATAATCCAACCAAAGATTACATACACCCAAACGAACAACAAGGAAATTTTCTGGGAGTATGGAGCGGATACTTATGAACCCTTCAGAGTGGTGCTTGCTGAATCTGCTTTGGATGTTCCCAATGCATTTTCACCCAACGGCGACGGAATAAATGACTATTTCAATGTTTATAATGCAAAGTCGATAGTATCTTTCAGTGCTGCCATATTCAACCGTTGGGGACAGAAACTCTATTCGTGGGGTATTGATGAGATGAATTGTGAAGGTTGCGGATGGGACGGAACATTCAACGGCAAACCTGTAAAAGCCGGTGTATATTATGTGGTGGTGAAGGCAAAAGGTGCCGATGGCATAGAATATGAGTATCGCAAGGATGTCAATCTGTTGCGTGGATATAGTGAAGAAGTTGGTCGATAAATTGTTTGGCAGTGGACGCGGAAAAAGGAAAAATAGAGGTATTCGGTGCACGAGTGCACAACCTCAAGAATGTTGATGTTGAGATACCGCACGATTCGTTGACGGTGATAACAGGTTTGAGTGGCAGTGGCAAGTCGTCATTGGCTTTTGACACAATCTTTGCCGAAGGTCAACGCCGTTATCTTGAAACATTTTCCACCTACGCCCGTAATTTTTTGGGTGGCATGGAACGTCCCGATGTCGATAAGATTACAGGATTAAGCCCGGTCATATCCATCGAGCAAAAGACAACCAACAAGAATCCACGTTCTACCGTGGGAACAACCACTGAGATATACGACTATCTTCGTTTGCTCTTTTCTCGTGCAGCCGATGCCTACTCCTATCTTTCGGGTGAGAAGATGGTAAAATATACCGAAGAGAAAATTCTTGAACTACTGCTCGATGAGTATGACGGCAAACGCATATATATGCTTGCCCCTCTTGTGAAAGGACGTAAAGGACACTATAAGGAGTTGTTCGAGCAGATGATGCGTAAAGGCTACCTCAACGTGCGTATCGATGGCGAAATGTGCGAAATGTCGCGCGGAATGATGGTGGAACGATACAAGAACCATGATATTGAGGTGGTGGTCGATAAGCTTGTTGTAGATGCAAAGGATACACAGCGTTTGAAGCAGAGCCTTGCCACAACAATGGCACAAGGCGACGGACTTGTAATGATTATGGAGATGCCGTCGGGCAATGTACGCCACTATAGCAAGCATTTGATGTGTCCTGTTACAGGATTGGCATACAAAGAACCCGACCCACATAACTTCTCGTTCAACTCACCACAGGGATTCTGTTCCAAATGTAAAGGCTTGGGAGTGGTGAGCAGTGTCGATGTCGATAAGGTTGTGCCCGACCGTACTTTGTCGGTGTATGACGGTGCTTTGGCTCCGCTTGGCAAATATCGCCGTTCATCAATATTCCAACAGATAGAGGCTGTACTTCAACGATATGAAGCCGACCTCAAAACCCCGGTTGAGGAACTGCCCGAAGAGGCAATAGACGAGATTCTTTACGGCTCTCCCGTGCCGTTGAAACTGAACAGCTCTTCGGAAATGTTCTACGACAGCATATCAACATACGATGGTCTTGTAAAATATATACAGCAGCAAAAAGATACAAGCGTATCGGCAAAGGAGCAGCGCTGGGCAGAACAGTTCTCGGCAATGCAGACCTGTCCCGAGTGTGGCGGTGCGCGCCTTAACAAAGAGGCATTGCATTATCGCCTGAACGGAAAGAATATCCACGAGCTTGCCTCCATGGACCTGGCACAATTGCATGATTGGCTCAATGAACTCGATGCACACCTTACCGAAAAGCAACGCTCTATAGCCACTGAAATAGTAAAAGAGATACAGTCCCGAATAGGATTCCTGCTCGACGTTGGTCTTGGTTATCTGTCGCTCAACCGCGCATCGGCATCATTGTCGGGTGGTGAGGGACAGCGAATACGTCTTGCAACACAGGTGGGTTCACAGCTTGTAAATGTATTTTACATACTCGATGAGCCGAGTATCGGCTTGCATCCGCGTGACAACGACAGACTGATAAACTCACTTAAATCATTGCGCGACATCGGTAACACCGTTATTGTCGTGGAACACGACCGCGATATAATGCTTGCAGCCGATTATGTCATAGACCTTGGTCCAAAGGCAGGTCGCAAGGGTGGTGAGATTGTCTTTGCCGGCACACCCGAACAGATGCTCAAAGGCAACACCATGACAGCCCGTTTCCTTAACGGTGAGGAGAAAATTGAGATACCTGCCAAACGTCGCGAAGGCAACGGCAAATCAATAAAGATATTCGGAGCAAAAGGAAATAACCTTAAGAACGTTGATGTGGAGTTTCCGCTTGGAAAACTTATATGTGTGACAGGTGTGTCGGGTGGTGGAAAGTCATCACTTATAAACAACACCCTGCAACCCATCCTTGCCAAGCATTTCTATCATGCCTTGCGTGAGCCGTTGCCATACGACAGCATCGAGGGCGTAGAGCATATCGACAAGATTGTAGATGTCGATCAGTCACCGCTCGGACGCACTCCACGTTCCAATCCGGCAACATATACAGGTGTATTTGCCGATATACGCAACCTCTTTGTAGATTTGCCCGAAGCAAAGATACGAGGCTACAAGCCCGGACGTTTCTCGTTCAACGTAACAGGCGGAAGATGCGAAGCATGCGGAGGAAACGGATACAAAACCCTGGAAATGAACTTCCTGCCCGATGTTATGGTACCATGCGAAGTATGCCACGGCAAGAGATATAACCGCGAGACACTCGAAGTGCGTTATAAAGGCAAATCCATTGCCGATGTGCTCGATATGACCATAAATATGGCAGTGGAATTCTTTGAGAACGTTCCTGTCATCCTGAACAAGATAAAAGTGCTGCAAGAGGTTGGTCTGGGATATATCAAGCTCGGACAGCCATCGACAACACTTTCTGGTGGCGAGAGCCAGCGAGTAAAGCTCGCTACGGAATTGTCAAAGCGCGATACCGGCAAGACGCTATATCTGCTCGATGAACCAACTACAGGCTTGCATTTTGAAGATATCCGCGTGCTGATGAATGTCATCAACCGCCTTGTAGATAAAGGAAACACCGTTGTCATCATCGAACACAACCTCGACGTAATAAAAATGGCAGACCATATAATAGATATGGGACCAGAAGGCGGTCGCGAGGGAGGCATGGTTATGGCAACCGGCACTCCCGAAGAGGTCGCAGCCAAAGGAGTAGGGCACACAGCACCTTATCTGGCAAAAGAACTTGAAAGATGAAAATAAACCTTGTCTGCGACGCAGACAAGGTTTATTTT
>JAGBSZ010000026.1 GCA_017631585.1 Bacteroidaceae bacterium | reverse complement strand
TGTAACTTGTTGATATTCAATGATATTTTTTTTGATTGACAATGCCTGCTTTTCGCACACCACGCGGAATGAACTTCGTCCATTCTTCGCGTGACTTATGCTGCCTGCATTGTCGATTAACTCCGTTAATTCCCGTAGGCGCTACAAATCTTAACAAGGTGATAACCTTGTTTTTTTATGCTTTGTTGCGAAGTGTAACTTGTTGATATTCAATGATATTTTTTTTGATTGACAATGCCTGCTTTTCGCACACCACGCGGAATGAACTTCGTCCATTCTTCGCGTGACTTATGCTGCCGGCATTGTCGATTAACTCTGTTAATTCCCGTAGGCGCTACAAATCTCAACAAGGTGTGAACCTTGTTTTTTTTATGCTTTGTTGCGAAGTATAACTTGTTGATAGTTAATAATCTAAATAAAAAATCAGAACCTTGGTTCTGATTTTTTATTTAGATTATTCTAATATTCGGCATGCTTCGTTCCACGATGTGCCGTTTATGTCTGCCGGCATAATCCATCCGCCTTGGGGGCTTAGGTTGCATTTGCCTGTAACCGGTCCGTCGGGCATACATGAGCGTTTGAACTGTTGTATAAAGAATCGGCGCATGAATGTGGTGAGCCATTTCTTTATTGTTTCACTATCGTATGTTCCTTCAAAAGCCTTTTTTGCCATAAAGAATATTTTTTCAGGAGTGAATCCGTTATGGATAAAGTGGTAAAGGAAAAAGTCGTGCAGTTCGTATGGTCCAACAAGGTCTTCTGTCTTCTGTTTGATGTTGCCGTTGTTGTCTGCCGGAATCAACTCTGGGGATATCGGGGTGTCGATAATGTCCAGCAATGTTGTTCTTACCTCATTGTTTGTACTGTTCTCTGCAACGTAACGTACAAGATGTTGCATCAATGTCTTTGGAACTGATGCGTTCACTCCGTACATGCTCATGTGGTCGCCGTTGTATGTCGCCCAGCCTAATGCGAGCTCTGAGAGGTCGCCTGTACCTATGACTATTCCGTTGCTCTGGTTGGCGATGTCCATCAAAATCTGTGTGCGCTCGCGTGCCTGTGAATTCTCGTATGTGATGTCATGCTTGTCGATGTCGTGTTCGATGTCCTTGAAGTGCTGTATGCATGCCTCTTTGATGGATATCTCTTTGATGCTGACACCCATATTCTGCATCAGTTTGATGGCGTTGTTGTATGTGCGTCCCGATGTTCCGAATCCGGGCATGGTGATAGCAATAATATCTTTATTCGATTTTCCTGCAATGTGGCATGCTTTTTCTGTCACCAGCAGTGCCAGGGTAGAGTCGAGTCCTCCTGATATACCTATTACGCATGTTGTGGCTCTTGTGTGCTCTATTCTGCGGGCAAGTGCCGTTGCCTGTATCATGAATATCTCCTCGAGGCGTTCTTTGGCGTTGTTGCTTGTAGGGATGAATGGCAATGGGTTGAACACTCTTTCCGGTTCAATATTTTCGTGTCCTTGTTGTTCAATCTTTACATATTCAATGCTGTTGCATGTGAAGTTGCTGTCGCCACGGCGTGAGTTTCTTGCTTTTTCAATGTCTATGTCTGCTATGGTGCAGTTCGATTCGGTCTTGAATCTTTCTCCTTCGGCAATAATGTTGCCGCATTCTGCAATGGCATTATATCCCGAATGCACTGCATTGCTTGTGGATTCACCCCAACCGCTGTTCGCATGCATGTATATGCTCTTGTATCGGCGGCTGTCGGCTTGTATTCTCTCCTTTGTCTGTCTGTTGCTGTCGGCAAGTTCTTTGCATGCGCTCGGGTTGAGTATTATCTCAGCTCCATTGCACGCGAGTATGGCTCCGGGTGTCATTGGGGCTTGGCTCTCGCTTCCTGCCTCTATTCCGAAACTATAACTGTCGGTTGCAAAGATGGCTTCTTTGAGAATGGGAACATTCTGGTTGGGAATTCTTGCAGTTGCTTTTTCCGGCACTCTGTTTCCGCTTGTGAACCAGCGTTGTTCGTGGTTCTCGAGTCTTTTCTTTGGAATAAAAGCAATGACGGTTCCTCTGTATAATATAACTGAGCAGTTGTAAAGTGCATTACCATGTAGTACGGGTGCGCCGAATACAATTATCGGGTCAATATCCTTTGTGTTTCCGGCAATCTTAGAAATTGCCTCTTCGCACTCTCTTATGAATGTCTGTTGCAAGAAGAGGTCGCCACAACTGCTTGATGTAAGGCATAGCTCAGGGAAGAGTATCAACTCTACATTCTTGTCTGCAAGTTTCTTGGCAATATCTGTTATTGCCTTTGCATTTTTTCGGCAGTCGCCTGCTGTTATTGCCGGAACGGCTGTGGCTGTTCTTGTAAAACCGTATTTCATGGTATCAGGTATATCTTATTATGAGGCAAAAGTAGCTTTTTGTATTATTATATGCAAATTCTTGCAAATAACAAAAGAGGCTGAGTCCAAATTTATATTTTGACACAGCCTCTTGATTTTATTTAACAACTTGCTTCCTGTTGTTTATAATGTATATTCCCGCGGCGGTTATCTTCTCTACGCGGCGACCGGTGAGGTCGTATATTGCAGTTTCTTCTGACTCTGCGTTGATACTTTCGATTGATGTCGGGAATTTTACAATGAATGTAAATGTTGTCTCCGGTATAACTTCAATCTCGTCCATGTCGCTGTTTGCATTTTCGCAATATATGACTGCATTGTCGATGGTGAATGAGTATGTACCACCATTGGCAAGAGGGGTAGCGGTTGTGAATTTCAGCGATGTTGTCTCTTCCTCAGTTGTTACCTTTGTGAATATGTATTTTTCGTTGTTGCTGTCGGTTACAACAATTTCTGCTATGCTTGAGTGCAATGCCGGCTTGTTGAATGTGAATTCAATTTCGCTTACTGTATCATATATGTTACTGCTGTTTGATGTGATGCCGCTAATCTTCAATGGCTCTTCTACTGTGAATGTATATGTTATATCCTTGTCAATGGTGAGTGCGTTGTTTTCCATTGCGCATACATGCTCCTTTTTCAATATAAAGGTATATTCTCCAGCAATGGTGATTACTTTATCTGCTTTCAAACATAGTGCGTTCTCTGCGCATTTTGCTCCCCAACTGTCAATCTCAGAAACTGACAGAGTGTATTGATTGCCTTTTTTGTCTGTTATGACAGCGTTTGTAATGTTGCTCTTTACGGCTTGATTGAACTCGAAATAGAGGTATTCCAGGCTGTCGGTAACGTCTTTGTTGTCGGGGTTTGCGTATGTGAGTTCAAAGATCTCTTTGTTCTCAACGGTGTATCGTGCAATAATCTCCTTGTTTTTCTTTGCTATTCCGTCAGGAGCAAGGGTGAATACATTTGCAGGAAAGACAATTCTGTAATCGTCCTTGCTTTTTAATGGTTCGTCAAGTGTGAATTCGATTGTGTTGTCGTCAATCTCTTCAATGTTGTCGAACTCTTTTTTGTTACTGTAGTCATAACCTACGTTGTAATATGCATACGCCTTATTGGTTTCCCTGTAGCTTATTCCGTTCTCGCATGTTACGGTGAATTTTGAGAATTCGCTCAATGTATCTCCGTCAGCGGGAGTAATGGTAATGGTTGGATATTCTATACCTTTATAAATGGCAGGAAGTTTGTGCTCGCTTGTGATGCTTGCATACGCGCCGAATATGTTGTTCTTTGTGTCGTATGCGATTGTCTTGTTCTTTGCAACGTTAGTGATGGTTGCTTGTGATGTGCTTTTGTCGATGCTCACGCTCCATACCCCGCCTGTTGCAGGCTTGCTATTTGAGGCGTTGAGCTTATTGTTGTCGTTAAGGTAAATGTAGCGGTTGTAGCCGTCTTGTATGGTATATCCGCCAGCTACGCTTGTGAAAGTAAATGCGTTGAATTCATTTGTCTCAATATATTTGCCTTTCTTGTTTGTGGTTTCAATGGCATTTAGGTCGCTGCTTTCAATGTTCTCAAAGAACGAACTTGCAACTTTTGTGTCGCAATTCATTATATATTTGTTGCCGTCTGTTATTTCGTTGGCAGAATAATAGAGCGCGATGGGTGAAATAACATAGTACTCGCTTGCAACGTTGCTGTAAATCTTTTCTCCTTTTTCATTTTTTATGAATGCAACAGCCTTTACTGTTTTTGTTGTAAGAACAGACAACGCTCCGTATAATTTTGAGCCCTCTTTTATGGGGTCGGCACCACGGTCGTTGTAGTATATTGTTGCCCCGGTTGTGGCTGTTGTGAGTTTGAGAGCGTCTGTGTTTGTCAGTTTTTCATAAACACCGCTCTTTACTGAAAACTCAGGAGTGGCAACCTTCAATTCGTATGTTGCTGTAACAACTTCGCTCCATTTATCGTTTGCGAACGATGCAGCTTTGATAGTTGTAGTTGTTCCGAACTCGTCTATGGAGATTGCACCGGTGTATTTTGTACTGTTCTTTGTTGGAGCAGTTCCGTCAAGGGTATAGTAGATTGCGTTGCCGCTCAGTTCTATGCTGAATGGGTTGTAATATGTTCCTTCGCCGGTGCTGAATGTAGGCGCAACTTGTGCAAAAATTGTTGTAGCCATAGCTACAAATAATAAAAGGGTGTAAACTTTTCTCATATAATCTGTATTTTGTTGATTTTTCTGTAATTAGGTCGCAAAGTTAATTAAAAATAATCATAAATAAAAATGTCCGATGCTCAGCATCGGACATTTTTATTTATGATTTGTATCAATTACTTGATAACCTTTTTTACACCGTTTACAATGTAGATACCAGCATTGGTGATTTTTTCAACGCGACGACCTGTGAGGTCATAGATTTCTGCGTTCTCAGCCTCTGCCTCGATGCCCTCAACAGCAGTATCTTCTCCAATGGTTATAACCTCTGTGCCCTCGCAATAGCCACCTGCGCTATAGTCGTATGCAACAGCGTCGTATCCGTAACGTACTGTAACATCAGCCAAGTTAAGTATATATTGACCAGGAGTTGTTATTGGTGATATCAATACCTGTCCGTATTCGTTGTATTCATATGGGTAACCTTCTTCATTTGTCTTAACAGGTATAAGTACAACTGTGTTGCCTGGAATTACCTGTGCCCAACCTTGTGCAGGATCGTATGGGTCTTTCTGCCACATAGGATACTGGTTGCCATCTGCATCAGTCAAATTAACAACATAGTAGCTCCAATAATTCTCCTGGTTACCACAATAAACTCGTTGGTTATATACAATCCATACCTCGAGGAACTCGCCGTTCTCACCGAATTTAGGAGTAATGCTTTCGATTGCCAATGGGGTAACTTCAACAGGAGCGAGGATTTCCAAAGTAATCTGCTTCTCTTCGTTGCTTACTTCATTGTCCATTGTGAACATTTCGGCAGGAATCATTATATAATATTGATCTTCTTCTGAGAATTTCTCACCGAATGATACCTTGATTTTGTATGTGGTCTTGCCTTCTTTTTCATCAACCTCCTTAACCAATTCTGCAGTACCGGTATATTCAGCTCCTGTAGCTGTATATAGCATTGGTGCTACACCTTCGTTGAGCTTAACTTCTTTTACATTCTCAAAACTGATAGTGATTGTCTCAAACTCCTTTACAGTTGGAGTGTAGTCATAGTCGGTCCACCAATTTGGCTTTGGAGCAACAACGTTGAATGTCAATATTGTTTCAGCAATGGCGATGTTGTTGTCCTGTGCGCTAACGAATGTGCCGGCAGGGATTGTCATTGTGTATATACCCGGAGTATTCAAACCGGTTGGGTAAACCATAGAAGGGTATTTGATTGTTTCGCCTGTGTATTCATCGTAGTATTCGTTCCATATTGTATCGATAGGAGCAATGCTTGTGAAAATAGAATTTTCGTATGAGCCTACACCGGTGAGACCAACGCATGCGATAACTTCGTTAGCTTCGTTCTTAATCTCGAGTTCCTTAACTGCATTGTCTGCCACTTTGGCTCCTTCTGAGAAAATGAACTCCCAGCTGGTAGCAATGCCTTCTATCTCATCATTTGAAGATGGTCGTGTGTTCAGTAGTCTCAAACTCTGCTGCTCTGGTTCTGGTTCTGGCTCTACAGTAGCAGCAAGTCTGCTCATACCGAACTCTGAGATAAAGAAGAATACTTTACCGTTGGCATCTATTTGACCTGTAGGATAATTCTTGTGACCCAATGTCTCTGTTACACGATAACGGATGTAACGATAAGCAACATCTTCGCTACCAAGAACGTCAGAATTGTAAACAGTTGCATTGGTTGTAGGAAGATCTGTCAACTTTGCAATTTCGGTGTAAGCACCGTCAGCCTCATTGCTACCTTCAACAACCATCTCCAATGGAGAGTTTACATCACAGTTCTTTGCACGTGTGGTAAATGTAAACTTGAACAAAGATACAGAGTTACCTTCGCCCATATCAACACGCAAGTAGTGGTCAAGACCATCTACAGAAGCTTTGCCTGATGCATACTCCGAGTGGAAGATTGTTTCTGCATCATTGTCAAACAGAACCTGCCAGGTTTTAAATTCATCACCCCAGCTTGTGTCTGTGCATGGCGCATTGCTATAAAGCATCTTATCGGCATTTGAAGCAATATCAATAATCTCAAATGTCTGCGCCATAGTTGTGGTTACCATTGCAACCATCAACGCCAAGAAAAGTGTAATTTTTCTCATAAGCTAAAATTTAAAATTAATAATATAATGTTTATTGTTTTCTTTTTGTTATTTAATAACCAAGTTCTAATTTGCAAATGTAATAAAATAAGCGATAAAAAGAACATTTATTTATGCAAATTTTATGAAATGATTGCAATTTGTTAGTTTTTCAATCGTTAGAGTGTCAAAAAACAATGGCTTTTAATAACTACATTAGCAAACATACATAAAAAAAATACAATATTCCAAAAACGACACTCGATTTTAACTTTTTATTGTAATAATTGATATATATAAACAGCTGCCAATGATTTCTCACCGGCAGCTGTTTTTGTGTGATGTGTTAACTATTACTTAACAAGTGTGGTTTTACCGTTTATTATATATATGCCGGCATTTGTGATATTTTCGATGCGACGACCATTGAGATCGTATATTACTGTATTGCCGTTATTGCTATCAATATTCTCAATTGATGTCTGCTCCTCGTTGTATATTGATAAATTGATTATAATGTTCTCTGCAGGTTTTTTGCCTGTGACTTCGCTTACAACGCATCCTGCAGGAATGGTTATATAGTAATCTCCATTCTCGGTAATGCTGTATTCCAATACAATTGTCAGAATGTCGCCTGATTGAGACCAATTGCCCATAGTTACAGGAATTTTGTTACCTTCTGCTTTATATAATGGGAACTGATCATACGATGTTATACCTTCCATTCTTACGGCTTCGCTGAATGTGATGCTGATAGTTTTTAACTCTGTGGCGTATGAGTCCGGGGTATAGCTGAATACAGATGGAGCATTTGCGATTCCATAGAGCGATGGATAGATAGTTGTTGCATTGGTGTTCTCTTCTCTTACAGCAACAATTGCGTTGTTGTTGTATGCAAGTACAAAGCCTTCCTTTCTGATTTTTGCGATACCGTCCTCGATGGTTACGTTCCATGCACAGTTGTGGTATGTTGTAGATATCTTTATCTCGTCTTTTGTACTCAATCCTGATGCTGAGAGGTACATGCCGTTTGTGTCTCTGATGTAAAACTCTCCGTTGCCGGCATTTTCAAAGCTGTATGCATAATATATGGCATCTGATATATTGTCGCCTTCGGCAGTAGTCGGTTGGGTAGGGAGTATTCCGTTGTTGTATGGCAATGCTATGGCGTTGTTGGCTGAAATGAAATATTCTCCGCCTGCCATAACGGTTGCTTTAGGATATGTCACCTCTTCTGAAATGATATACTCGGCTGCAGTCGATTCGCTGAT
>JAGBSZ010000025.1 GCA_017631585.1 Bacteroidaceae bacterium | reverse complement strand
TCTGCCTTATGAGAATGGCGGTTATGGCAAGCTTGAGAGATTCTCTTTTCCTCTTGTGGAGTGTGCTGATTATATGGAATCTTCGCCTCTCGGTTGTGCCGAATGGATTCGTTTTTATGCCCGTCTTTTGGGGTGTGCCCAAAAGGGTGATTCTATTTTTGATGCTGTCTGCGATGAGTATGATGCTTTGTGTCGGACGGTGGAGAATGTAAATGCGCGTCCAAAACTGATGTGTGAACTCAAAAGCAGCTCAGCATGGTATGTGCCGGGTGGAAAAAGCACTATGGGGCAGATGTATAGTGATGCCGGTGCCGATTATCTCTTTGCCGATTACGATGTAAACGGTTCTGTACCTTTGTCGGTGGAGGTGGTTCTTGACAAGGCAGCCGATGCGGATATGTGGCTCTTGAAATATAATTCCTCAATAGATAAAAGCTACTCCGAATTGCTTGCAGAATATGACGGTTATATTCATTTCAAACCGTTCAGAGAGAGAAATATATATGCTTGCAATACCCACAAGAAAAATGTTTTTGAAGAGTCCGCTTTTCATCCTGAAAGGTTACTGAAGGATTTGATTGCGTTATTCCATCCTTACTTGTTCCCTGAATATAAAGCTGTCTATTATGAGAAGATGCGTTGATAAAAGAACTTTTATGTTAATGTTGCTTGCTGCAGCTGTCGTAATTCTTTTTTTGGTAAATATATTTCATGGCTCGGTAAATATTCCATGTAAGGATGTGTTGTCTATACTTTCAGGCGGAGAGACTGAACGCGAGGCGTGGAGGCTTATTGTTCTTGAAACTCGTGTGCCGCAGGCGCTTACCGCTCTCCTGACAGGTGCTGCAATATCCGTTGCCGGTCTTTTGTTGCAGACTTTGTTCAATAATCCTCTTGCGGGGCCTGAGGTGCTTGGAATAAACAGTGGTGCCGGTCTTGGGGTAGCTGTTGTGATGCTGCTTATGCAAGGTGTATTGGCTGTTGGGGTCGCTGGATATTTTGCGTTGTTTGCAGGAGCGTTTATAGGTGCGGCTATAATCATTGCTGTAATTCTCTTTTTGTCATCAATATTGAAAAACAAGGCTTTTCTGCTTATAGTGGGTGTTGCTGTGGGGTATCTTGCTTCGTCTCTGATTTCTGTACTTAACTATTTTGCTACATCTGAAGGCGTACATTCGTATCTTATCTGGGGAATGGGCAGCTTCAGTGCCGTCTCTTTGGAACAATTGCCTTTGTATGCTGTGCTGACTTTGCTTCTGCTTGCCGTTTCATTGTTTATGATGAAGCCTTTGAATGCCTTGTTGCTTGGTGAAGCCTATGCCCATAATCTCGGCGTGAATGTGAGATTGGTGCGTGGAACTTTGCTTGCTGTTACAGGTCTGCTCACTGCTGTGGTGACAGCATTCTGTGGTCCTATATCTTTCCTTGGTTTAGCTGTTCCGCATATTGCAAGGCTTTTATTCAGAACCAATAATCATCGGGTATTGCTTCCTGCAACGTTGATGTGTGGAGCTTTGGCGGCGCTTTTATGCAATATTGTCTGTTTGCTCCCCGGAGAAAGCGGAATTCTTCCGCTTGGTGCAATAACCCCGCTTATCGGTGCGCCAGTGATTATATATGTTGTTCTGAATAGCAAAAATCTCTAAAGTTTTGACACAGAATTGAGTATTTAACTTTCAAATTTCTTGTATAAACTGAAAAAAGAGATTATTTTTGCAATCCTTAATCGAGAAAACGATAATATTTGTATTTTTTACTCCAAACCGGCTTGATAAATCTTAGGCTCGGGTTGGTGATACATCTATTTTTATGCCTTTCTCATAACGAGAAGGGTTTCTTGTTAAATATAATGTTATGAAGATAAAATTAAGAAGTGCGCAATCGACCGAAGGTCGTCGTATGGCAGGTGCAAGAGCTTTGTGGATTGCCAATGGCATGAAACGAGAAATGTTCGGTAAACCAATAATCGCCATTGCCAACTCCTTTACACAACTTGTTCCGGGGCACACACATTTGCATGAGGCTGGTCAGATTGTAAAGGCTGAAATAGAAAAAATGGGCTGCTATGCAGCTGAATTCAATACAATAGCTATCGATGACGGTATAGCAATGGGACACGATGGTATGTTGTACTCATTGCCGTCACGCGATATTATTGCTGACAGCGTGGAGTATATGTGCAACGCGCATAAGGTTGATGCTCTTGTATGTATATCCAACTGTGACAAGATTACTCCGGGTATGCTTATGGCATCCATGCGCCTGAATATTCCAACAGTGTTTGTGTCGGGTGGTCCTATGGAAAAGGGTACCTGGAAAAATGAGAATCTCGACCTTGTCATTGCTATGGTCAAGGCTGCCGATACAACAGTAAGCGATGAGGAACTTGCTGAAATAGAAAAACGTTCATGTCCCGGTTGCGGTTCATGTTCAGGTATGTTCACAGCTAATTCCATGAACTCTTTGACTGAGGCTATCGGTCTTTCATTGCCCGGCAACGGAACAGTTCTTGCTACACACGAGAACCGCATACAGTTGTTGAAGGATGCCGCAAAGCAGATTGTCGAGAATGCAATGAAATATTATGGCGAGGGTGACGAGAGTGTCCTTCCACGCAGCATTGCCACACGCGAGGCGTTCATGAATGCAATGACACTCGATATTGCTATGGGCGGTTCTACAAATACAATCCTTCACTTGTTGGCAGTGGCGCAGGAAGCCGGCGTGGATTTCAAGATGGAGGATATCGATGCGCTGAGCCGTAAGGTGCCCTGTCTCTGCAAATTGGCTCCCAATGGACCTAAATACAGTGTTCAGGATTGTGGTCGTGCAGGTGGTATTTTGGGTATTCTTGGCGAACTTGCCAAAGGCGGATTGCTCGATACAGCGGTGAAACGTGTTACAGGCGCTACTCTTGCCGAGGATATTGCAAAATATTGTATCACCGGTGAAAATGTGAATGCTGAGGCTTCGCGTGTCTATGGAACAGCTCCTGCCAACGTCTTCAGCAATGTAATGGGTTCTCAGAACTGCTATTACGATTCTCTTGATACAGACCGCGAGAACGGTTGTATCCGTTCGATTGAAAATGCATACACAAAGGACGGTGGTCTTGCAATATTGTTCGGTAACATTGCAAAGGACGGTTGTGTGGTCAAGACTGCCGGTGTTGATGAAAGCATCTGGAAATTCAGCGGTAAGGCAAAGGTTTTCGATTCACAGGAGGCTGCAGTCGATGGTATCCTTGGCGGTGCTGTACAGGCTGGTGATGTTGTGGTAATCATATACGAAGGTCCTAAAGGCGGTCCCGGTATGCAGGAGATGCTTTATCCTACTTCATACATCAAGTCGCGCCATTTGGGTAAGGAGTGCGCTCTTATAACCGACGGACGTTTCAGTGGCGGTACATCGGGATTAAGTATCGGACACATATCTCCAGAGGCTGCAGCAGGCGGCAATATCGGTAAGTTGCGTGATGGTGACATTATAGATATCGACATACCGGCACGTTCAATAAACGTAAGATTGAGCGATGAGGAACTCGCTGCACGCGATATGTTCCCGTTGACACGTGACCGTGTTATTTCAAAGAGCCTCAAGGCGTATGCCAATATGGTAAGTTCAGCCGATAAGGGAGGCGTGAGAATTATTGATTGATTTTATGAGTAAAGAGATTATATCAGGTGGAGAGGCTTTGATGCGCTCTCTTATAAATGAGGGTGTAGATACTGTCTTTGGTTATCCCGGAGGCTCTATCATGCCTGTATTTGATGCCATGTACGACCATCGCGACGATTTTCGTCAGGTGCTGGTGCGTCATGAGCAGGGTGCAGTTCATGCTGCACAAGGCTATGCCCGCAGTTCGGGCAAGGTCGGTGTTACAATTGTGACAAGTGGTCCCGGAGCTACAAATACTTTGACCGGTATCAGCGATGCCATGCTTGACAGTACACCTATTGTGGTTATTGCAGGACAGGTGGGTTGTGCGGTTCTTGGTACCGATGCTTTTCAGGAGATTGACTTTGTTGGTATTACACAGCCTATCACCAAGTGGAGTTATCAGATACGTCGTCCCGAGGATGTTGCATGGGCTGTGGCACGTGCCTTTTATATCGCGAGAACGGGTCGTCCGGGTCCGGTGGTTCTTGACTTTACAAAGAATGCGCAGACTGCAATGACTGAATTTGAACCGGCATGTGTCGATTCGGTAAGAAGCTATATACCATATCCTACACCTTGCCGTAAGGCAGTGGAGGAGGCTGCGGCTCTTATAGACAACGCAGAGCGTCCGTTTATGATTGTCGGTCAGGGTATCGAGCTTGGTGAAGCACACGAGGAACTGAAGGCTTTTGCTGAAAAAGCCAATATTCCGGTAGGAAAGACATTGCTCGGATTGTCTGCCTTTCCAAGCGATCATCCGTTGTGTGCAGGTATGCTTGGTATGCATGGTAATTATGGTCCTAACTACAACACGAATCAGTGTGACTTGCTTATCGCTGTAGGTATGCGTTTCAGCGACCGTGTAACAGGTAATGTGGCTACATACGCAAAGCAGGCAAAAGTGATACATATCGATATTGACCATGCCGAGATAAACAAGAATGTTACTGTTGATGTTCCTATCGTGGGTGATTGCAAGGAGGTTCTTCCTATGCTTACAGAACTTGTGGAGAAACGCGACCACAGCAAGTGGATTGAGAGTTTTGCCGAATTGAACGCCATCGAGTATGAGAAAGTAGGTGCAAAGGCTCTTCATCCCGACGGCGGTCCGTTGCTTATGGGTGAGGTAGCACGTAAGGTTAGCGAGGCTTCAAACAACAGCGCGATATTGGTAACCGATGTGGGTCAGAATCAGATGATGTCATCACGTTATTTCAAATATACTCTCCCACGCAGTATCCTTACTTCGGGAGGTCTTGGTACTATGGGTTACGGTTTGCCGGCTGCTATAGGTGCAAAAATGGCTATGCCTGAGCGCACCGTATGTCTTTTCACCGGTGACGGCGGTTTCCAGATGAACATTCAGGAACTCGGAACAATAATGGAGCAGGGCACTGCTGTCAAGATGATTCTGTTGAACAACAACTATCTTGGCAATGTTCGTCAGTGGCAGGAACTTTTCTTTGACCACCGCTATTCGTGGACACCTATGCTCAATCCCGATTATTCGATGATTGCAAACGGCTATGGTATTCCGTCGCGTCTTGTTATAGAACGCGAGGAACTTGATGAGGCTATCAGGGAAATGTTATCTTCCCCCGGTCCTTATCTTTTGCATGTGGCAATCAAGGAGGAGGCAAATGTAATGCCTATGACACCTCCGGGAGCTACTGTAAGTGAAATGATATTTGAATAATAGGCTATGGAGAAAAAGTTATATACAATTATCATATATACCGAGAATATTGCCGGTATGTTGAATCAGGTGACAGCCGAGTTTACCCGTCGCATGATGAATATCGATACCATAACGGCATCGTCATCATCGGTTGAGGGTGTTCACCGTTACACAATATCTCTTTGGGGCGAGGAGGATTCAATCCAAAAGGTTACCAAACGAATTGAGAAGAAAGTGGATGTCCTGAAAGCCGATTACTATGTGGATAAGGAGATTTTTTATCAGGAGGTTGCACTCTATAAACTATCTACTCCAAAGATTTTGGAAAATAACAAAATTTCCAAACTTATACGCCACAACGGTGCTCATGTGATAGAAATGAATGCAAATTATACTGTTGTTGAGAAAACAGGTTCTACAGGTGTCATTCTTGATTTGTACAACGAATTTGTGGCTCAGCAGTGTATGTTGCAGTTCGTGAAATCGGGACGTGTTGCTGTTCCCCGCGATTCAATAGAGAATTTGACTGAACTTTTGTTCGATGAAGATTATAAACGAAAACCAACAAAAAATAACAAGTAATTATGGCAGAAATGAATTTTGGTGGAGTAATCGAGAAGGTGGTTACTTCACAGGAGTTTTCTCTTGAGAAGGCTCGTGAGATTTTGAAAGACGAGGTTATTGCAGTTCTTGGCTATGGCGTTCAGGGTCCCGGTCAGGCATGCAACTTGCGTGACAACGGTTTCAATGTAATCGTTGGTCAGCGCGAAGGTGCTACATATGATAAGGCTGTAAGCGACGGTTGGGTTCCTGGTGAGACTCTATTCTCAATCGAGGAGGCTGCAAAGCGCGGTACTATCGTTTGTATGTTGCTTTCTGATGCAGCTCAGATTGCTGTATGGCCAAAGGTAAAAGAGTATATTACAACTGGTAAGGCTCTCTATTTCTCTCATGGCTTCGGTATCAACTGGAGCGACAGAACAGGTATTGTTCCTCCTGCAGATGTTGACGTTATCATGGTTGCTCCTAAGGGCTCAGGTACCTCTTTGCGTACAATGTTCGTTGAGGGACGTGGTTTGAATGCATCTTATGCAGTACATCAGGATGCTACAGGCAAGGCTCTTGACCGTGTATTGGCATTCGGTATCGGTATCGGTTCTGGTTATATGTTCGAGACAACATTCGAGCGTGAGGCTGTTTCTGACCTTACCGGTGAGCGTGGTCCTCTTATGGGTGCTGTTCAGGGTTTGTTGCTTGCTCAGT
>JAGBSZ010000024.1 GCA_017631585.1 Bacteroidaceae bacterium | reverse complement strand
GTAGAAGTTGCTGAGACTGAGATTATCAGAACAAAGCTCGTTTATATGGACTGGGACGGTGGTCTTGCTGCACGTGAATGCTACAGCGAAATGTCGGGTGTTCTTGCTCCTGGTTGTGAGGCTTTGACAGATGAGTTCAAGGTAACAAGTGCTGCAGGTGACTACCTACACTTCAACAAGACAAATGGTGAGGGTGAGTGGAACATCTACGAGGCAACAATGAACGACCAGTACTATGCATATCTCCAGGGTCTTGTTGAGGCTGCTAAGGGTGCAAACCTCATTGTAGGTGCAAATCCTGGTAGCATTGCCGCTGACGAGGCTACAACAACAAGATTCAACAATGCTAAGGCAGCTGCTGAGGTTGCTGTAAACGCAGAGGATAAAGCTAATGCTGAGGCTGTTGCTACAGAGTACGCTGCTGCTATCGAGGCATTCGCAAACTCTGAGGTTGTAGGCTTTGACCCTGCTGCTGTATATCGCATTGAGAGCGCATTGGAGAACTTCTTGAAGAACACATGGTACACACGTTCAATCTATACTAAAGGCAATACACTTGAGTGGACTGTAACACCAGAGAACTTTGAGAATGAGAATCATGAGTTCTTGTTCAGAATAAGCAACGATGCTGACGAGCTCGAGGCAGAGGAGGTTGAAGTTGCTGAAGATGCGGCAGACAAGACATACATCATCCAGAGCATCCGTGTAGGTAAATATATCGGTCAGGAGTTTGCTTGCGCTAACCGTCCTGCTCCTTATGTAATCGAGCAACTTGCTACTTGCGTTTACAACATCAAGACAGCAGATGGTCAGGTATGGCATGCTAACAACCACCAGAGCGGTAACGGCTACGGTAGCAACCTTGTTTACTACGGTGGTGGTGTGAACTCAGCTTCTGCTTGGACATTCATTTACATGGGTGAGGCGGCTGACTATCCTTTGAGCGTTGAGGAGGTAGTTGTTAAGGGTGACGAGGTTGTATCTGTAAGCTACTACACTGCTGCAGGTATGGCAATCTCAGAGCCGGTTAAGGGTATCAACATTGTTGTTACAACTTATGCTAACGGCGTTGTTGAGGCTAAGAAAGTTCTTGTTAAGTAATTGACATAAATCTAAATACAATAAGGGGTTGACCGCATGGTCAACCCCTTATTGTATTTAGACAGTTAAATAATTTGGTGGGTTTGCTGCTTTTTTCTAATTTTGGCAAAACTCTTGCCAAAATTAGAAAAAACAAATAATATGAAAATGAAAAAATTACTTCTTGTGCTTGTTGTTGCAATGCTCGGACTGCCTGCTATGGCACAAGAACTGACAACAAACAACGCACAGCGTTATTACGCCGAATTCAAAAAGTACTTCACTGATGACATCTGCACCGAGTTGGTAATCCCCTACTCTGTAATGACCGATGAACAGTTGAAGACAACCATGAGTGCCATGCCTAAGGAGCTGATAGATATTGCTCTTAAAGTAAAGAACAACGCATGGGCAAAACGCGAGAAAGAGTTCCGCGTATTCGAGGCAAAGCCTTACAGCAACTCGTTTAATTGGAAAAGATACCTGAACGTAAGGCAGTACAGCGAATTGCAGAACCCTACCGGAATAATGGCAAACAACGAGTATCTGTATATATTCGTAGGCAGCGAACTTCCCGACTCTATCTGGATTGAGTTGAATCAAGTATCGGGCAACATGGCATATCCTTTAATGAGCAAGGTACTGCAATCGGGTCTGAACGTTGTAAAGATTTCGGAAGCTGAACCCGGCGACGAAAAGATGATGTTCATACAGTACTATGTAGATACCGACTCAAGCGCAACGAGCAAGAAGCTTGCCGACTACCCTAATGTGCCCATTCACATCGAGGGCGGATACGTAAACGGTTACTTCGACAAGTCGCGACACACCGACGAGGACTGGCGCGACATGCTTGCCAATAACTTCAAGCACTACAGCGTGCAGGTACTCGGCGACAGGATAATGTACCACATGGAGCTGAACAACATAAAGAAGGCTTGCCCCAACACCATTACCGATGCCATTAACTGGTGGGACGAGATGGTTTCATGGCAACACGAACTGATGGGAGTTGACAAATACTACGACCGTTGGAACGACCTGCTTATGGCTAAGGACGGTTACGAGGGTATGTTCATGTATGCTACCGAGGGCTATACATATTACGAGTATTACACTCTGCCCGATGTGCTGCCTTTTGAGAATGTAAAGAACAATCCCGGAAACTTCTGGGGACCGGCGCATGAGACAGGTCACGTTCATCAGGGTGCAATAAGCATTGTATCGTGCACAGAGGTGAGCAACAACCTTTTCTCGAACGCACACCTGCACCGTTACGGAAAGACAACCACGCGAGGAACGGGCGTTGCATATTGCGCAAAGGAATATTTGGCAAAGACACCTTATCCATTGATGGGTGATGTTTTTGGCAAATCACGCATGTACTTCCAGTTATATCTTTACTTCCATGCGGCAGGCAAGGACAAGACATTCTACCCCCGTCTGTTCGAGGCTCTTCGCAAAGACCCGTTGCAGGAGGGAGAGAGAGACAGAAATTGGACTGCACAGACCATGGCTAAGGACAATCAATTGAAATTTGCCGAGAAGTGCTGCGAGGTGGCACAGATGGACCTCAGCGAGTTCTTTGAGGCATGGGGATTCTTTGTACCTATGAAGGATGCATGGGTGGGAGACTACACCAACTATAATGTAAACCTCACCAAGGAGGATGCTGAAGCAAGCCGTGCACGCATGCAGAAATACTCAAAAAAGGGCAGTCACCTGATGTTCATTGAGGACCGCGCGAAACCGTCACCAAGAGAGGATGGCGGAGCAGGCAACCGTCTTGATTACAGCGACGAATCACCAGTAGGTAAAATGGGTAGCGTAGGTCAATGGAGCGACTACATCGACGAGAGTGTAAAGGCTGAGGGTTACTACTATGCAGTACAGAGCAACACAATACTGATAAAAACAGCAGCGAATGCCAAAGGTGCTTTGGGATTCAAGGTTTATGATGCAGAAACAGGCGAACTGGTTTCGTTCAGCAACTCATACTCTATTGAATTGCCAATGTCTATGGTTGGTAAGAATCTGAGAATTGTTGCAGCACAAGCCGATGGCAGCGATTATGAGATTCCTAACGTAGAGGAATCGGACGACGAGGCAATGCAGAAAGAGGCTCTCAGCGCACTTATCTCAGACACAAAATACTACATAAACAAGAATACCACCACAGGTAACGAGGTGGGAAGATACTATGCTGACGTAGTAAAGGAGTTTAAAGCACTGCGCACCGAAGCAAACAATGCCGTAAAGAAGAATGACACAAGCAAGCATTCATACAAGGAGTGGCTACAGTTGCTCAAAGAGGCTAAAGCGGTTATCGATGCAAATCCCAATGCCTTTGCACGCATACAGGAACATAATTCATACGAACTTGAGAATGTCGAAGGATACAATTACCTTTGCAATGACGATATGGGCGTGAAGTGCGTTGACTACACAGGAAACGTTGCAGACAAGAACAAGGCACAATGGATTGTAGAAAATACTGACGAGAAGGATTGTTACTTCATAAAGGACAGAAACGGATACTACATTAGTGATATTGCTACAAACGGTGCTTTCTGCGGTAGCAAGAACGTTGACAAAGCTATTGAGTTCAAGGTTATATACAATAGCAACTGCAGTTTGAGTTTCCTTGCCAAGAATAGCAATCTGTATCTGGCTGTAAACAACGATGACATTGTCTATGGCTCTGAGACAAACAACAAGAATGCTACATGGTATGTATATTTAGTTGAAAAGGATGTGACTGCAATAGAACTTGTGGAAGAAGAGAACAAGGATGCTGAAATATTCGACCTGCAGGGTCGCAGGATAACAGAACCCGGCAAGGGCGTTTATATAAAGAACGGAAAGAAAGTTATCTTCTAAGGAAGTTGTGATAAAAAAATATTCGGTCGTGCGACCGAATATTTTTTTATCACAACTTCATAAACCTGTATAGATTACAACCGATAAAATTTCCTATCACAAGCGACGGATAAAGCACTGCAAGCTCTGCAAGGTGTGCGCCGGTATAAGAGAGGGGCACTGTCATGTAATAGAATGCATCGGCAAGACAGTGAGGAAAACCGCAGTTGATGAACAAAGGAACACCAAACAACAATGCCAACGGCTTGCCCTCGCGTGCAAAGGTAACGACTGTAGTCATGATGAAACCGCAACCGATTGCAAGCAAGCCTGCATACAAAGGACCAATTGCCAGACGGCTCTCAAGTATTCCCTGTGCTGTTGCACCGAGTGACGCCGATATTGGCGAGAAACGTGTGAACATAGCCACAAACATACAGCCCACAATGTTACCTGCAAGAATAAAGAGCAGTTCACCTATGGCTTTGAGCCAACGGCTGCTGCCGTCTTCGTAACGTAGTTCCACAAAGCCGGCAGTTCCTGTGTATAGCTTCAGCTTGTAATTCACTACGGTCAAAAGACCAAAGGAGAAAAGAACTGCGCCTACAATGTCGTTCTTTGCAAGATAGCCCCAACCGGCAATACCCACTGCAATACCTGAGAGTATCGATGAACGGAATATCTGTTTCATATTTTTAATTTTTAATTATTTACTGTTTTGGTTGGCAGATACAGCGGGCCGTATGTTTTTCACTCCCTCCGGTGTTCCACCTCGTCCCCCTAAAACAGAGGG
>JAGBSZ010000002.1 GCA_017631585.1 Bacteroidaceae bacterium | reverse complement strand
GAGATTTTAGTTCCCGCCTCTTTGTTTATCTCTTTCTCAGAAACACTGTATCTCTTTAACAAATTAATATCAGAGAGTTCTGTATCAACAAATCCTTGGTCCTCAGCCTCAACGCGTATTGTATCGTGCCACAAATCGAAGATTGTGTAAGGGAACTTGTCTATAACCTTTACAGTACCGTTAGACAATTTTTTGGTTTCAGATGCAACAACGCAGTCCTCAATGACAGAACGTAGGAAACGCTTACGTTTGAACTCATATATGGCTGGAATTACAGAATCGGGAGAGAGCAAATATTTCTGTTCATTGTCACTATATGTCAGATACCTGAAGATATTGAATCTTGAATTATAGAACTTCAATGAATCGACAAGAGTGGTATCAACATTTTTTGTATTCAAGGCATAGTTGAAATGCTTCTCCGCTTTCTCTATCACCTCGTCCCAAACCTCGTTGGTCGGCAAATAGAATGTGTATGTAGAATCCTCATCATTGAGCCTGCTGACACCTTCAAAATTGCTCAGAAGTTTATTCTCATAATCAAATACTGAATCAAGATATGTTTCTGCTCCATTGACGATTGGACCGGGAATACTCTTATACTCAGAGAAAACAGTATCGTTATAAGAATAGAGGTAATTTACCAAAGAATCAACCTTGTACATTTCGGAAGTCTGAGAATATATACGTATATACTCCCATATATTATACTCATATTTGGCTACAGTAGCGAGTTTATGGAGCATTCCGTTCTTTGCGCGCTCATTTACAGAAGACAATCTGCTTCCTGCAAAAAAGTATTCATCCTTGTAAGAGCCTGAGAAAACACTTTTTTTATCATTGAGCATCAGGATTGCATCCCCGTCCTCATCAAATGTTCCCTTTGCAGCCTTAACAAAGTTGGCAACATGAGAGAAAACAAATGTATTCATGACATCGTCGCGATAACCTTTACCGATACGCTCAATGATGGAATCCTTATTGAACGAACCATTTCCGGGTGCCCAAACAGTATATACCCTTGAAGTATTGAACAAAGAGTCGGCAACGCTTATAATTTCACCAGGATTCTTTTTCGATGGGACGTTGCATGCATTCAACACCTCCACGAAGTCGGTCAACTCCGAGTCGTTCATTATTATTTCGTACAAAGTTTTATCGGCATTGGGTGCCTCGGGTGTTACCTGAATACCAATCCTGTCTTCGCAAGACGATGCCATAATAAGCATAGCTAAAAGAGAGGTAGTAACAAAAAAACTTCTTTTAAATATTGTATTCATATTAATTTCTTTTATTCGTTTCCGGGAGTAATCATTCCATAAACTATTTATTCATACCTATGCTGGAGTCGTCAACATCATATGCCGGATTCTGCACCAAGAGTTTGTTGAATCTCATCTCCTCCACTGAGAGTGGGAAGAAAAGATTGTCAATTCCGAGCATCTTGTTCTTTACGGCAGCAGAACCGCTTGTAAGTTTGTCGGCAACAAACTTGATGTTGTCGGTGGTATTCTCACGCAGTGCCTTACGCACAAGGTCGTACCAACGCTTGCCCTCAAAAGCCAACTCACGGGCACGTTCATCCAAAACCAAATCAAGAGCAGCCTCTGCAGAAGCAGGTACTCTCAAAGGATTCACAATAGCGTTAGCTGTTGTATCTATTCTTGCACGCTTGTTTATGACATTCACAAGTTCAAACGCCTTCTTTACATCATCTGCACTTGAAGATGGTTGTGCCACAAGAGCCTCTGCCATCATAAGCATTACATCTGTCTGACGATATACAATCCAATTGGCATCCACCTTGTCTTTTGCACGGAAGCCTCCGGTTGTCGCAGGTGAGCCATTGGCTATATATTTGGCTACTCTTATTTTGTTTGGCATTGTAGCTCCGCTTATATGAGGACAGTTGGTGTATGAGAACTTGCGCAAATCGTCTTTCTCATATTTGCCCAAGAATGATTCAGGAACCTCAACCTGAGGAGATACATCAAGAGATGTACCTGCACCATACATTATCTGTAATCCCTTAAAATAATCACCATCCTTATTACCGTCACTTTGTGAGCAAAGATTCTGGTCTATCTGAAGTTCGAAGATTGATTCGCGCGAATTCTCTGCAACAAATATATCATCGAAAGCCTCACTCTCGTAAGTAGTGTTCTTTTCAATGAACTCATTGACATTGGATATCAAATTGTATGGCAACGTCTTAGTTGGGTCATATAGTTTATTATCCTTCTTGTATTCTGCATCCATATTATCCAACACAGCCTGACAATTTGCAATACAATCTGAATAATACTTGTTGACATCAACTGCAGCCAATGGATTGGTATCGCCATTCTTGCTATAGTATGTTGTAAAGGCAGCTCGCCACAAATTTACATCGGCTTTCATTGCCAACACAGCATTTCTTGTTATTCTGCCATAGTTATCCTTTGGATTGGAATAGTTTCCCGACTTCATAACCAGATTCTCGGCAATGTCAAGGTCTGCCATAATCATATCAAGTGCCTCAAGAGGATGTATCTGCGGATACTCCTGCAGTTCGCTGTCATTGATAGCCGGAACCATAGCCATGGGGACATCACGGAATGTACGCACGAGGTAGAAATGGCACAAAGCACGCATAGCATACATCTCGCCAATTACCACATCGCAATTACCCTGACTGAAATCCGGGTCACGCTCAACAACAAGAGGAGCATATTCTATAACAAGATTGGCATAGTTTATTGCCTGATAATAGACATCCCATCTTGTATAACCGTTCTCGTCTGTCAAGTTTGCCTCAACAATATATCTGATATCATTTTTTGTCATGTTCGACTCAAAAGTCAAGGCGTCGGAACGTAATTCACCCCACACGATTGCTCTTTGGATGGCACCTTGACTGGCAAGTTTCAAATAACTTGTCGCCAACATACCATTCACGTCCTCTTTAGTTTGCCAGAACTGTTCATGCACTATCTTGTCGGGAGGAATTATTGTCAAGAAATCGGTACACGAAGTCATCAAAGTTGTAAATATTGTCACTGACAACAATACGATTTTTCTATATATACTTTTCATAGTCACAAACTTTTAGAAACCAAGCGATAGTGAAAGTGTGTAAGAGCGTGAACGCGGTGTCTTTGAATTATCTTCAGCATAACCGCTACCACCAAAAGGTACCTCAGGATCAAGACCGGTATATTTGGTCCAGAAATATGCATTATCGATTGAAGCATAAAGGTTCAACTGCTTGATACCAATCTTCTTCAACATTGCAGTATCGAAAGAGTACGATAACTGAACATACGAAAGACGGAAATATGATGCATCTTCCACAAATCTGTCACTTCCCAATGTATTATATGCACCGCCATGTACGGCACGTGGAATCTCAGTTATATCACCCTCCTTGCGCCAACGCCAGTTTACGGCATAACTTTGGTTATTGAAGTTTGACATACTCTCAAAATCCATACGGGCTTTGTTTACAACATCCACATTCAGACGATAGGTAAAGTCGGTCTTGAGACTCCATCTCTTGTAGCGGAAAGTAAATCCGAAACCACCTTGTGCAGCTGGGTTTGAGTTTCCAAGGTAAACAATGTCAAGCTGGTTGATTGTTCCATCATGGTTCACATCCTCATAGATGGCATCACCGCCACGGAAAGAATAACGTGATTCCTGAGATTCAGAATCAAAGAACAGATTCATCTGCTTTGGTGTTCCATCGGCATTGAAAACAACATTTCCGTCAGCATCGCGCACAATAGGACAACTCCAAAGAGATTCGTCAGCATCGGCACCATAACGACCCCTCTGCTCCTGCTCTATTGCAATAGCCTTTTCCCAGTTCTTGTAGCTGTATCTGTAAACACCTTTGTAGCGGAAACCATATATAGAGCCACTTGGGTTTGCAAGCTGGAAAAGAGGCATATACTTACCATTCTGAGGGTCATTGTATTGTCCATTCTTATTCTCAAGATACTCATCCTCAATTTCTACAATCTCGTTGTAATTGTTACCTATATTGAAATAGAACGACATTGTAAAGTCCTTAGCCAATTTCAGGTTATTCAAGTTCATATTAAGTTCCCAACCATAGTTTCGCATAGAACCGGAGTTCTTATAACCAAGTGATGAATAACCGGTTGAAGAAGGAATTCTGTAACCGCCGATAATCTGGTCACGTGTTGTACCGTCGTAATAGTTGAAAGCACCTGTAAGAAGGTCATTGAAGAAGCCGAAGTCGGTACCGATATTCCATTCGCTCTTACGAGAACGGCGAAGGTCGGTCAAACGGATACCATCCATTCTGAAACCTGACATACCGATATAACTTGAGCCATATACCGAATATGAGTTGAATGTAAGGTTTGAACCGGGAGCGTGACCATCAATACCGAAACCGGGACGCAATGACAACATGCTGATAACCGGCTTTGACCACTCCATCCATGGCTCATCCGAAATGTTCCAACGTGCAGATATTGACGGGAACAACCCCCACTTGCGATCATCACCCATAGCAGTACTACCCTCAAAACGTGCGTTCATACGCAACATATATTTTGATTTGTATGAGTAGTGCGCATCAAGAACGAAGTTCATGCCACGGCTTTCCCACTTGCTGGTAACAGTACTACCGTCTTTCAGCTTTGAGCCAACGGTTGAACTGGTGATATTACCTGTTGGCAAACCAATCGTGCTTGCCTGCTGAGAGCTTCCTACACCTGTTGACATCTCGAATTTGGCATTTGCAGTCAAATAGTGGTCTCTACTGCCAAGATATGGAGTAAATACAAGTTCGTGACGGGTAGTGAAGCCAAAGTACTTTGAGTCACCGGTGTGTGTCTTGTTTTTCTCTTCCTCGTCCCAATCGGATGTTGAAAGAGCTGCAGGATAGTATTGTGTCTGCGAGTCAGTAGAAGCACTGAGGTTAACCATACCGCGATACTTCAACTGAGTCTGGTCTTCTTCGAGACCAAGAAGATTGTATTCCAATGTTATCTGAGGACGGATATCATAACTCTGCTTGTACGATTCAGCCAATGTAGCCTCTGCCAAAGGATTTTTTCGTCCGTTCAGACTATTCTCAAGGGTATTTTTATTTGAATAGTTCAAAAGAGTATAATACTCATCAGTTTGATTGCCATTCATATCCTCTCTGTAAACACTCATGTTTGGCATCATCACCATTGCGTTATACAGAATACCGGAAGTATTGTATCTATTCTTGTTATATGTAAACGAGAAGTCAGCCATAACCTTGATTCGCTCGGAAACATAGTAGTCAAGAGCCAAACGGGTTGTCAGACGATGCAGGAACTGACCTACAACCTGACCTGTTTCGTGTGTGTAACCTCCACCGATACGGAATGTAGCCTTTTCACCACCACCGCTGAGATTCAAACTGTAGTCGTTGGTATAACCATGCGTAGAAACAGCATCAACCCAATCGGTATTGTTATCAAAGTTCAGTGCCTCAGAGAATTCAGACGGTTGCAGATAGTCCAACTCGCGTATATCGGGTTCAACAAGATTTTGGTTATACAACATCTGCTTGATAAGCATGGTATAGTCGTCACCATTAAGGAGGTTAAATCCGCTCGGAGTCCATTTGTCTTTGAACTTGTATGAGAAGTTTACACGTGTAGGACCACGTTTACCACGTCTTGTCTTAATTTTGATTACACCATTCGCACCTTGTGAACCCCAGACAGCACATGATGCCGCATCCTTCAAAACCTCAATTTCAGCGATATCCTCAGGATTAATCATAAGAAGATCGGCAAAGCTTTCTGTATTTGAAGTATCGAAGTTGAAGTTCTCTGTATCGATACTGAATATATTCTCATCGACTACGATAAGTGGTGTAGCATTTCCTTCAAAAGTAGAGTTACCACGAAGACGCATCTGAGTTCCGGAACCAACGTCACCCGAAGCAAAGACAATATCAAGACCTGCCACCTGACCCTGAAGAGCCTGATCGACCGATGTAAATGAAAGACCTTCCATATCATCCATGCTGACCTTTTGTGTAGCATGTGTCATCTCTCGTTCGAGAATGTCAAGACCACCGGAACGAGTCACTTGTTTTGCTGTAATCTCAACAGCATCAAGGACGTTGTCCTCTACCATCTTGATATCAAAAACTGTGCGGTCACCAATCTCAAGTTTCTGTGTCTTGTAACCGATGTACGCAATCTCAAGATAGTTACTTGTACTTTTCACTATCATTGAAAAGTTACCTTCGAAGTCAGTTGTGGTGTATTCGATGATACGATTGCTTTTGTCACGCTCAGTTATGTTTACCATAACCAACGGACCCTCGGCATCACTCGAAACCGTACCAGAAATTCTTGCACCCTTCTGTGCAAATGCAGCAGTGCACAGAGTGCTAAAAAGCACGAGTAGGAATAATTGCTTTATTTTTATCATGGCTGTTATATTTATTCTTCGTCACTATTTTCGCCGTTTGAACCCTCTTCACCGGTTTCAGGTGATTCTACATCACTCTCATTGATGATTTCTTCTCTGTAGATTTCAGCACCGGTGTTGCTCACCTTAATCTTATAATTCTTACCATCGGCTGCAACTGTATAATAATCGTATGTAACTTCGTCATATCTGGTATCTACAGTTTTAGTTACGCGATAACCCTCTTTTGAAATCAAGATAGGAAGACCCTCTTCATCATATACCAACGCTTCGCGTGCAACATCAGAATTCCACTCGGCATCGGTTGAACTTATAGGTTGCATCAAATAAGCGATTTCTACATTCGAGAGACCTTCGGGCTGTGGTTCTTCATCTGTCGAATGTGGAATTCTGCCGGCTTTGGCTACAAGATAACAGTTGTTTCCATTGATAAATCCACCCTTGCCTCCGGTAACCGACATTGTATCGACACGCTCACCTGTAACGGCAAAACGGGCAAAACGACCATCATAGCCAAAGAACGAATTGTTCAACAAAGCACGGTCTATCGGCTGGAGAACAGAATATGATGAAGTTTCAATGGTTGTTGTACCCTTGCAATCACGACACATCACATTCCATGTCTTATTCTCGTTCTCTGCAGGAGTATTGACTACGCGTGCCCACTGGTTAACTTCGCCTTCTCTTACCCATTCATCTTCAAGGACAATTGTACCACCCTCTGATTTTACTGTCAGGTCGTAGAAACGTCCGTTATCATTATTTATAAGAGAGGTTGCCAATGATGCCTCATAGTCCTTTCCGCCATCAACATTAGGCACAAAGAATGGAGATATATCACAATATACTGACTGATCCTGGAAATGGTAACGGACAAAATTATTAACCAAACGAATCATAGACATTGCTCTCTTTGGATTGTCGTTGATTTCGTTCTCAATAGCCGTCCACTGAGGAAGACCCAATCCGTACAATCTCTGTATATCTTCGTTCGAAGGAATATATACTGTATAATGGTATGTATTCAAGAAAGGTACACAGTTGGTCATTTTTCCATCTGTATAGAAAATTGAATACATTTTGATTGTATCTTCAGGAATGGATTCATCATAGATATTCTTATGTATTGCAGTCAACGCATCTTTCAAAGTCTTGCTCTTTTCACCGCGAGGGTAGCAAAGATTGAAGAACTCTTCGTATAGTCCATCATTCGTTTCGCTGTCAGCGTGTGCCAACATGTTCTGATAAATTGACTTTGTAGGAGGAGTAGGAACAGATGAATACAAGACTGTCTCGGTTGACTCTTGCACCGGAGCTGTTGAGTATGTATTACCATTGGTCTGAGAAATGACATCGACAGCAACTATCTCAGTGCCCTTCTCCAACTGCTCACCACCATAGAACTTAATATTCTCGCCTCTTGCATCTACTTTTATGGTTCCATAACCTTTGGTACTGTAGTATAATCTGTTCTCATGCACTCTTGGCTCCACCTTGTCATGTACTATAATAAGGTATTCAAGAAGTTCGGATGCTATATTTGAAGGATAACCTTTAACTGTTGACAATGTATCTTTTATTTCCAAAGTCTTATCGTCGATTTCCAGTTTCTCATGCCACAGATAAGGATTCTTTGTATTATTGTCCTTATGCTCAGCATCAAAGTGCAATGCATACATTACCATGCGATCTTCAACCGTATGATTTCCATAGGTCAACGGATCGTAATAGACGAAATTGTTATCGCCGGGGACTACAAGACTGTAATCTGCATCCATAGCGAGGAGGTAATAGTTGTATTTGAGGTCGTTGATGAACGTCTTCATAATACGCATGTTCTCGTTGATATCAACAGGACCTGCTACAGAAGAGAACTTGGCAGGACTGAACACCTCATTAAGAAGGTACAATACACCATTGTTAGCTATCAGACACTCATCGACATGCTCTTCCTTTATTTTCATGTCATCATTGGCATCGTCAGTAATTCTATCGAACTTGCTTGGAACAGTCGCCGCAAACGACTCCTGCATCAAGTTGTTAAGGAAAGTGGCAATACTTACCTGAGGAATACTGTCAAGAGCAGTCAGAAGTTTTTCTACACCTTCTTCGGAATAGTTAGGATCTATTTCAACCTCGGGCGCATATCTTTCGAGCAAGAAGTTTCCTGCGCCGTTTAAAGGATCTGCAAAATACTCATACAAAGGTTCATCTTTTGGAACAAGCATTGCATACACATCACTATTGCCTTTAGTAAGGCTAGCAACCATTGTCCAATACTCTTGAGGAACAAAGTTTCTTATTTCATTTTATATATCTACAACTAATCTAAGAGCAACACTCTGCACTCTACCAGCACTAAGGTT
>JAGBSZ010000237.1 GCA_017631585.1 Bacteroidaceae bacterium | reverse complement strand
TGATTTTCTTGTTGTTGATTCTGATCATTCTGTTGGTTTTGCTGATTCTGTTTCAACTGGTGCAACACTACAGCAAGGTTGTAACGTGTCTCGTGGTCATCGGGATTGTTTCTCAATGATTCCTTATATGCCTCTGCTGCCATCTCCAGAGAATCGGTCAGATGATAAACCAAACCGGAATTGTGATAAATTGATGCAAGATTCTTCTTATCGCTCTCAAATTCCGCAGCTGTCAGGAATTGGTTGTTTGCATCCTGATATACGCCGGCAACAACTTCAGGCTCGGCAACATTATCTTTGATGTCCTTGTAATTTTTCATCAACAGGTTTGTGCCGCTGTTATAATTTGTCATTGAATTTTCGGGCGACATATCCACAGCTCTGCGATAAGGCTCTATCGCATCATTGAACAAACTGTCGCGATGCAGTTCATTGGCACTTTTCACATGCTCACGCATACTCTTGAGCATAGGCGAGCCGTCCATTATCAATGCTGTTGATGAATACAATACGGCTATCACGGCAAGCACCAACAAGGCTATGTATAATATGTATTTGGAATCAGGTTTCTTCATACTGCAAAACTGCTATATAGTTATTTCTCCTTTTTGCCTTTTCCCATTGAGTCTATTATGGTAACGATGACAATCTCTGCAATAAGCAACAATAATACGAGTATTGCCAAAACCTCGAACTGCTCACGGTATTTTGTATAAACCTCGGTTTTTACATCATCCTTCTGCAACTTGTCAAGTTCGTTCTCAATAATAGTCTGGGCATTGTTTGTGTTATCCACGCGGACATATGTTCCTTTTCCTGCCTTGGCAATATTGCCAGCCATCTCTTCGTTGAGTTTTGAAATGACAACAAAGCCTTCGTTGTCGCGCATGAATTCTCCTTTTCCTTCTATAGGAATACGACCGCCTTTCTCTGTTCCGATTCCGAGCACATAAATGTTTATGCCCTTCTCTGCTGCCCGCATGGCAGCCTCTTCTGCACCACCCTCATGGTTCTCGCCATCGGTAATCACTATTATGGCTTTACCAATCTTTTCATTGGCTGTAAAGCTCTTTGCAGCCAAATCAATCGCAGCACCGATGTCTGTACCCTGACGTGCTATCAACGAAGGTGATATGCTCTCAAGGAACATCTTGGCAGAAATGAAATCATCGGTTATCGGTAACTGCACAAAAGCGTCTCCTGCAAAGACTATAAGGGCAACCTTGTTCTCACCCGACTTGTTTATTATTCTTGAAATGAGTCGTTTCGCCTTTTCAAGACGGTTAGGTGATATATCATCGGCAAGCATTGAATTTGATATGTCAAGCGCAACAACAACCTCAACACCACGTGTTGTAACGGTCTCTTTCTTTGCTCCGAATTGTGGACGTGCAAGCAAAAGTATTGTCAATGCCAAGGCAAAGAATGTAAACCAGAATGTGATGCGGTTGCGTAATGTCGCAGTCGATGGTATCAATCTCTTCAACAACTGTGGATCGCCATAGCTGTTAATGTTCTTCTTTCTTCTGTAATTGGAATATATGAACAGTCCTATAACTACAGGAAGCAAAAGAAGCATATATAGATATTCAGGATTTGCAAATCTCATCTTTCTAATAATTAAGGAATCTTTCTCAATACTGTATTACGCAGAACAATCTCAAACAGCAGTGACAGCAATGCTATCAGTGCAAAAATCTGATACTCTTCATTGTATGCACTGAACTGTCGTGCATGCAATTTGGTACGTTCCAGCTTGTCAATCTCGCTATAAATCTCGCTCAGGCTCTCTTTGCTTGTGGCGCGGTAATATTTTCCGTTGGTTATCTCTGCAATGTTTTTCAGAGTATTTTCGTCTATCTCCACAGGAACATTTATAATCTGGTCGCCGTAAGGGAATGGAGCTGTATCGCTGTTGGTTCCTACTGCTATGGTATATATTCTCACACCGAACTCCTTTGCAATCTCTGCCGCTGCCTCCGGAGAAATCTCACCGCTGTTGTTAGAACCGTCGGTAAGCAGGATAATCACCTTTGATTTTGCCTTGCTGTCCTTAAGACGCGATACACCATTGGCAATACCCATACCTATGGCAGTTCCATCCTCTATTATGCCGTTTAGTGCAATATCACACTTTACGGCATTCAGCATATTGAGCATCACTGCATGGTCTATGGTCAAAGGACATTGGGTAAAGCTCTCACCGGCAAAGATTGTCAATCCGATGTTATCGTTTTTTCTGCTGCTGACAAATTGTGCGGCAACCTCTTTGGCAGCCTCTATGCGGTTGGGTTTAAGGTCCATAGCCAACATACTTGTCGATACGTCAGTTGCAAGCATAATGTCTATACCTTCGATATCACTCTCCTCCCAACTGTCGCTCGACTGGGGGCGGGCAAGAACTATAATGACCATTGAAAGAGTAAGTACCCGCAATGCAAAAGGAAGATGCAGAATTCTGTTTCGGAAACTCTTTATATTCCTCCCGAAAGGTGCAATAGTTGAAACCTTCATTGCAGGTTTCATGCTTTTACCTTTTATCAGATACCATACAACGTATCCGATAAGGGGTATAAACAATAAAAGATATGATATATTTGCGAAAAACATCTCAAATTTAGCTGAACAGGTTATACAAATCGGTTGTCAGAAGAGCTATCACGGCTATAAGTACCAGCACTATTACAACAATGGATGCAATAAGCACACGCTTTTCGAGCAAGGAACGCTGGTTCACAATCTTTTTTTCTGTTGGCTCCTGTTTCTCCTCCTCGATGTTCTTTGTAACATTCACATATTCGATAGCGTTCTGCATATTGCGGGTGTTCTCATTCGCTGTAGGATGCAACTTGGCGAACTTTACAAGGTCGGCTGTTTCAAGAATATCCTTTAGCTCTGCAATATTCTCTTTATTGTCGATGCCACGCAGATAATCGAGAATCTCACTTGTTGTCATCTCGGTGGCGTTGAAGCCAAAGCGTGCAAACATGTATTCGCGCAAAGCATCGGTCAATTGTGTATAGTACTCCTTGACATTGCTGTCGGCTTGCCATGTTTCACTGTTCTTTATCTCCTCGATTTTGCTGAGAGCTACAATGTGCGACGGCTCTTTGGGCTTTATCTTGACAATTCTTATTATAGGCTTGTTCTTTACAAACCTGACAACAACCCATGCCAAAGCCAATGCAAGGAAAAGCAGAATTATTCCAAGATGCACCGAATCGCGATACTCTTCCCATGTGAGCTCAACATCCCACACATCCTTCGGACCACATATATTCTGCAGATTAGCAGTGTCGATAGGCATTGTATAAACAGCCAATGCAAGTGAATTTGAAAGATATTCACTGCTATCTACCTTTACCTTGAATGGAGGTATATCATAAAGGGTGCTGTCGAACGATGTTATAAGATACTCATCAGTGAACAGATTACGACGGTTCTCGTTTAGGCTTTTTCTTTCGCTCTTTTTTTCAAGAATCTCGATGCCCGGCATAAGCTCGTTTTTAAGCTCCGGCATTGACACCTTGTATCCGGTATCTACACTCAATTCGAGCCTTATTCTTGTCTGCTCACCAATCATCATCTGAAATGTATCTATCTCGGCATTAAGCACCACATTCTGTGACATGGCACTGCCGATAAACAGAATCATCAGTGAAACAATTGTATATATTCTCTTTTTCATTATAAATCAAAAGAATGCAACACTTATTTATCAACTACGCTTCGCAAACAGATTCAAAAGAGCCTTTACGTAATCCTGTCCTGTACTTATGGATACAGAATCGACACGGCTCTTGTTGAAAATCTCGTTAAGCCTTGTTACCTGAGCCTTCCACCACTCACGCTGATACGCCTGAACCTTTGAAGATGATGTATCAACATAAACCTCTTCACCGGTCTCTGCATCTGCAAACTTCACCAAACCAATCTTTGGCATCTCTGCCAAACGACGGTCATATACCTGTATTGCCACAAGGTCGTGCTTGCGGTTGGCAATAGTCATGGCATTACGATAGTCACCGGTATCGATGAAGTCACTTATCATAAATGCTGTACAACGTTTCTTGATAGCATTTGTCAGGAATTCAAGCGATACCTTGATATCGGTCTGTCGGCTTTGGGGCTCAAAATTTATAAGTTCGCGTATTATATAAAGGATATGCTTTCTGCCCTTCTGAGGAGGTATGAATTTCTCAACCTTGTCAGTAAAGAATATCACACCAATCTTGTCATTGTTCTGTATTGCCGCAAAAGCCAGTGTTGCTGCAATTTCTGTAACCATTTCACGCTTGGTGCGGTTTTCTGTTCCAAAGTCAAGACTGCCGGACAAATCGACCATAAGCATAACAGTCAATTCGCGTTCCTCTTCGAATACCTTTATATAAGGCTTGTTGAAGCGAGCTGTCACGTTCCAGTCAATATCACGAACATCGTCGCCATACTGATACTCACGTACTTCGCTGAAGGACATACCGCGTCCTTTGAAAGCCGAATGATACTGTCCTGCAAATATATTATGCGACAGTCCACGCGTCTTTATTTCAATCTTGCGAACTTTCTTTATTAGCTCACTTGTCTCCATATCCGATTATCAGGGCACTTCAACTCTGTTAAGAATAAGGCTTACAATCTCGTCAGATGTCATATTGCTTGCCTCTGCTTCATAGCTCAAACCGATGCGATGACGCAATACATCATGTGCAACGGCACGTACATCCTCAGGAACGACATATCCTCTACGCTTGATAAACGCATAGGCACGTGTGGCAAGAGCAAGATTTATTGATGCACGGGGAGAAGCACCGAAAGAAATCATCTCCTTAAGCTCCTTCAATGCGTATTTCTCTGGGTAACGTGTTGCAAAAACGATATCTGCGATATACTGCTCGATTTTCTCGTCGAGATACACCTGACGTACTACCTTACGTGCCTCTACAATCTCTTCAGGCTTGAGAATAGGCTTGACATTAATCTTCTCGCCTGTAATGTTCTGACGTATAATCTTTTTCTCTTCCGAGAGTTCCGGATAACCTATAACAACCTTAAGCATGAAACGGTCAACCTGTGCCTCGGGCAACGGATATGTACCCTCCTGCTCGATTGGGTTCTGTGTTGCAAGCACAAGGAATGGCTGTGGCAATGCGAATGTTTCTTTACCGATAGTCACCTGACGCTCCTGCATGGCCTCGAGCAATGCACTCTGTACCTTTGCAGGCGCACGGTTAATTTCGTCGGCAAGAACAAAATTTGCGAAAACAGGTCCTTTTTTAACCTTGAACTCTTCACTCTTCTGACTATACACCATAGTACCTACGACATCAGCAGGCAAAAGGTCGGGAGTAAACTGGATACGGCTGAAATCAGCATCGACAAGTTCCGACAAAGTCTTTATGGCAAGAGTCTTTGCCAAGCCCGGAAGACCTTCCAGCAAGATGTGTCCGTCAGCCAAAAGACCTATAAGCAACGATTCAACCAGATGTTTCTGACCAACGATAACTTGGTCCATTCCGGCTTGCAGATTGGTTACAAAACCACTCTGCTTTTCAATCATTTCAT
>JAGBSZ010000236.1 GCA_017631585.1 Bacteroidaceae bacterium | reverse complement strand
GATATGGAAAAGTATGAAATAGAAGAGAAAATAGTAGAGATGGTAAAGACAGTGTATGACCCTGAAATACCTGTCAATATATATGATTTGGGACTAATATACCGCATTGAGGTCAAGGAGAATAATGCTGTTGAGATTGATATGACATTGACTGCACCCAATTGTCCTGCAGCTGATTTTATGATGGAGGACGTGCGCATGAAGGTTGAATCAATCGAAGGAGTGCAAAGTTTGGCACTTAATCTTGTTTTTGAACCGGAATGGAGCCATGACCTTATGACCGAAGAGGCAAAACTTGAATTGGGATTGCTTTGAAATTTGAAATATATAAACGGAATCATTTACTATGAAAAAGATATATATCCTTTCCGACGCACACTTGGGCTCGTGGGCGATAGAACATCGTCGCACACACGAGCGTCGTCTTGTATCCTTTCTTGATAAAGTAAAGAAGGATGCCATGGCTGTATATCTGCTTGGCGATATATTCGATTTCTGGTATGAATTCAAGAACGTTGTTCCAAAAGGATTTACTCGCTTCTTAGGCAAAGTGTCTGAACTCACCGACAGCGGGGTAGAGGTGCATTTCTTTACTGGTAACCACGATTTGTGGTGTCTCGATTATTTTGAAAAGGAGTGCGGAGCAACGATACATCGGGAGCCTTGCCTTCTGGAACTTTACGGCAAAGAGGTTTTCCTAGCTCATGGCGATGAGTTTTCTACAGAAAAGGGATTCCGTCTGTTGCGTGCTATGTTCCACAGCCGTTTTCTGCAGCGTATGTTATCGATGCTTCATCCGCGTTGGAGCGTGTGGTTCGGTCACAAATGGGCACACCACAGCATGATAAAGCATAAGGTTAAGGGCAATGCTCCATATATGGGTGAGGATAAGGAGGATTGCATGAAATTTGCAAAAAAATATCTTGTGTCGCACCCGTCGGTCGATTGCTTTATATTCGGACATCGTCATCTTGGCACAGACGTTCCATTGGGTGATAATTCGCGTGCAGTATTCCTGGGAGACTGGATTTCAAAATTCGATTATGTTGTCATCGACAGCAACTCGATAGAACATAAGTTCTTTATTGAAGGAGAAAGTAAAGATATATAAAAACATTTCCCGAGGCTTCTCAACCTCGGGAAATGTTTTTAAGTGAATTGCTGTTTATTTTGCTCTGTATTGCAAATCGATTCCTGTTGTGCGTTGCAGTTCAACCCATGCTACTGCCTTCTTGAAGAGTGCGTCAATGTACTGATGGCGCATTTCGTTCTCGTTGCGTTGCACGATAAGATAATCGAGGAATGGTATTTCTCCGAGTTCGTATGCTCTTCTTTTGCTTTCCACAACCTTACGCATGTCGTTGAGCATTGCGCGTGAGAATGTTTCAGCCTGCTTGCTTGCAAATCCGAATGTGCGGTAGGCTTGCATCACTTCTGTTTCTACCTGCAGACGTGCTTCGTTTACCTCTATTTCAGCTTGGTGTGCGAGTGTGGCATCAATGATTCTTTCTCCTTTGTTGAGGCTTGAGAATTTCAATGGCACTGCAATGCCCGCTTTAAGCGTCGTGAAATCAGGATTCGAGAAATTGTATGTTGCGCCGATGTTTACATCAAGCTCGGGACGGCGTTGCGCTTTGTTGAATCTTGCTCTTGCCTTTGCTATATCTGCGCTTTCAATGGCAATGATAATGTCGGGTCGTCTTTCGAGTGCTGTGTTTATGTATTCCTGCATAGATGCCGGCTCTTCGCTTATTTCGAGTGTTCCTGCTCCTTTCAGCTCTTCTGCACCTTTGAGGCTGTTCATATAATAACCCATTGTTATGGCTGTGTTGCATAGCTCTGTTTCGGCATCGAGTACGGCATTACGTGCCACTCCTTGTGCCATACGGCTCTCCAGCCAGTCGCTTTCGGCAATGTCGCCCTTTATAAACCTGATGCTGTCGTTTGTTGCAACTTCACTCAATTTGCCATGAACTTCAACAGCCTCTGCGTGTATCATGCCTGCACGCAGGTGCTCAAGGTAGGCTATTGTGGCATCGGCACGGAAATTACGCATATATTCCTCCAGCAATGCTATCGATTGCTTGCGTTCGCTGTCTGCAATATCCATGCGTTCGCGACGAACGCCGAATGTGAATGTCTTTCCAAGCTCAACTTCTATTCCTTGTCCGAGTCCTTTGCTCCAATCTTCGCTGTTGGTATATGAAACGGCAAGGGTGGGGTCGTTGAATACCTTTGATGCTGTAACGCCGGCATCTGCTATCTCAATGTCAAGGCTTTTTGCCGTCAAGGCTATGTTGTCCTTCATAACGCGCTCCATGTATTCCTTGTAGGATATATTCTGCGCTGTTGTTTGAAGGGAAATGATTATTGCTGTCAGAAATAGTATTCTCTTCATTTTTATTTTTCTTTTAATGTCAGCCCCATTTTGCCGGCAAGTTCCTTGATGTGTGTAAGTGCCGCTTCATATTCGTTTGGTATCACTCCGTCAAGAATTGCCTCTTTCACAGCACTCTTCAGTTGTCCTACTGCAGCACATGGTCCCAATCCGAACATCTGCATTATCTCCTCGCCGTTCACAGGTGGCTGGAAATTGCGTACACGGTCCTTCTCTTCAATGTCCTTCAGTTTTTGGCGTACAATCTGAAAGTTGTTAAGGAACTGTTTCTTGCGTGTTTCGTTCTTTGATGTGATGTCGGCTTCGCACAGTAACATCAGATCGTCAATGTCATCTCCGGCGTCGAAAAGCAGTCGGCGCACAGCAGAGTCGGTAACCTCATCGTCGGCAATGGCTATCGGGCGCATGTGAAGCGATACGAGTTTTGCCACATATTTCATCTTCTCGTTCTGTGGCATCTTGTAATCGCGGAACAGACGGTTTACCATCTTTTCGCCTACAATGTTGTGGTTGTGGAAGGTCCATTTCATTATAGGGTCCCATCGCTTTGTCTTTGGCTTGCCTATATCGTGAAGCAGTGCCGCCCAACGTAACCACAGGTTATCGGTCTTTTGTGCAATATTATCAAGTACCTCAAGGGTGTGATAGAACATCTCCTTGTGGCTGTATCCGTTTTTTGTCTCGACACCCTGCATGGCTGTAAGCTGTGGGAATATTATCTCGAGTAATCCGCAACGGTCAAGCTCAATAAAGCCTTTCGATGGCACCGGAGACATCATTATCTTGTTCAGCTCGTCGTTTATTCTCTCTCGCGAGATTATTCTTATTCTTTCCTTATTCTCGCAGAGTGCCTCAAAGGTCTCATCTTCGATGTAAAAGTTCAACTGTGTGGCAAAGCGTACGCATCGCATCATTCGCAACGGGTCGTCGCTGAATGTTATTCCCGGCTCGAGCGGTGTGCTTATTATGCGGTCTTCGAGGTCGAGCATGCCGTCAAACGGATCGACAAGTTCGCCGAAACGTTCGCTGTTAAGGCATATTGCCATTGCGTTTATGGTGAAGTCGCGACGGTTCTGGTCATCCTCCAACGTGCCGTCCTCTACTATCAGGTTGCGCGAATCGTGGCTGTAGCTCTCCTTGCGTGCGCCTACAAATTCAATCTCATGCTCATGGTATTTTACCTGTGCAGTTCCAAAGTTTGCAAAAACCGACAAGTGTGCTCCGCGTCCCAGCCTCTTGCTGAATGCGCGTGCCATTTCAATGCCTTTGCCCACTACAACAACGTCTATGTCTGTCGATGGACGTTGCAGGAAAATATCGCGTACGTATCCTCCCACTACATAGCATTCCATGCCTAAACTGTCGGCAGTCTCCGAAATCTTACGGAAAATAGGTGTATCAAGTAGCTTGCAAAGCTCTTCACGATTTGGTTTATACATAAGCTGTTTGTATCTTTGCCTTACGCAAAGATACGAACAAACGAGCGAAAGTTGTGCAAGTGAATGGGAAAAAATTTATTTTCTCACACAATGAACGAAGCTAAACTTCGCTGAAAGCAAAAATATCAAGCTTGCTTGAATATTTCACAGCGAGTGCATAAAATCTGCGAGCAAGCGAGCGAAAATCGAATTTATTTGATTTTTGGAGCGAGCGTAAGCAGATTCAAAGAAGTTAAATCTGCGAGCAAGCGAGTGAAAATCGAATTTATTTGATTTTTGGAGCGAGCGTAAGCAGATTCAATGAAGTTAAATCTTCGAGCTTTAGTTTAGAGATATGAATTTTTGTGCTATTATAAAAACAATGGTTGTCAGAACCTGCCATTTATGGACGACACAATAAAAAGAATATGCCTTTTTTTGAAGTGTTGCGATAAATAGTATAAATTTGCGATAAGTGTAAAATGTAGTTACAAATACCAAAGTAATATGAAAAAGATACATTCGTTGTTGCTGTTGCTGTTCGCGGTTATGCTTCTTTCGTGCGAAAAATCAATTGAGGAACCGGCTCGTCAGTTGCTTGCCGAGGCAAATGAATTCTTTGCCACCAATGATTATAACAGTGCGAAGATATTCATCGACAGTATATCCATAACCTATCCCAAGGCATACAAGACACGTCGTGATGCCGAAATATTGCGCCGTGAGGTTATGCTCAAGGAGAAACAGCGCGATGTGGAATATTTCACTAGCATGTATGAAATGTTGTCCGAACGTCGCGATTCACTCGTTACGGAATTTACCTATAACAAGGATTCCCAATATCAGGATATGGGCTATTATACAGTTCCCTCTCAGGCTATAGCACTGAATCCTTTCAACTGTTTTCTGCGCGCAAGCGTCAAGGAGAATGGTGATGCTTATCTCACATCATATTACCGCGGTGCAAAGATAGCTCACAAGAGATTGAAAATATCTTCGGGTGATGGTTTTGTCGCTTGCGAAGCACCTTTCTCATCAAGGTCCTATTGGCAACTCGGTGTGTATAACGAACGTCGCGATTATCGCTATGGTGATGATAACGGTGTTATGGATTATATCGCCTCGGTGGAATCTCCTCTCAAAGTGGAAATCTCCGGAGAGCAAGGTAAGTACGAGTATATGTTGCGCGAAGAGGATGCTACCGCAATCAAGCGTGTGATAGAACTGTCGAACTTGCTTAAAATGGTTGAGGAGGCTGGTGTAATGCGCGATGAGGCTCAACGCGCGTTGGATTTTCTTATCAAGAGCCAGCAACGTTCACAGGAAAATGCAGTGCCTAATCAATGATAACAGGATGTAATATGAAGTTTTCAGGGGGCAAAAAAATAATTGTCGGGCTGATGCGTTTTCTGGTTAAGCCGGTAACGGCGCATCTTGCACTTTTTCTTCTTATCTACACCTTGTTGAATGCGCTTGATATATATTCGAGTGCAGTTAACGGGTTCAATACCTTTTTTAAGGTTTTCTCAGGAATTTTCTTTGCCTATATTCTGGTATTGCCGGTAATATTGTTGAGAAATAAAGCCCAAAAGGTATATAAAGTTGTAATTCTTGTTTTTACGGTAGCAATCTTTTTAGTTGACTTCTATCTTTTCCTTATGATGCAAAGGACTTTCGCAACAATGGGAAATGATGCTGTTGCCGCAATTATGGCAACAAATCCTGCCGAAGCCAAAGAATTTGTGAACACAAGTTTTGCCGTTGATAAACTGATATACTGTGTTGTGGCTGTAGTGTTGCTTATAACGGCATTCTATTATCTTAATCGCGTTTATATAAAATGGTATATCCTGTCTGAGTTTATGATATTGGTACTGATTGCTTTAGCGTTCAATATATCGCTTGGTCAGTTCTATAGAATAAAGGAAGGTAATGTTTATTACCTGTTGACAAAGGAGAAATGTCCCGACTTAAGAGATTACAGGCAAAATCCTGATGTGATATGTAGCAACGACTCTCCCGATAATATAGTGTTGGTAATAGGTGAGAGTTTTACAAAATGGCATAGCTCGCTTTATGGCTATGACAAGCATACAAATCCCTTACTCGGTAAAATGGCGGAAGAAGACCTGTTGCATGTATATAGGAATGTAAAAAGTGCTTTTGGCTCGACAATACCGGTTATCAAGTCGTTGATGAGTGGTTATTTGGAAAATAGCGGTAATCCTACGAACTGGTATGAGCATCTTACAATTATCGAGATTATGCAAAAGGCTGGATACGAAACCTATTGGATTTCCAATCAATCAAAAACAGGTATTTACGAAAATGAAGTAGGACGCTATGCCGACTTGTGCGACTCGCAGTCTTTTGTAGGAAATATGCATAGCGGAACAAAACGCAGCGACCTCGATGAGTTCTTGTTGCCGTTAATCGAAGAGAGTATGGAAAAATCTTCAAACAAGAAATTCTTTATAATACAGATGCAGGGTTCTCACCGTGATTACAGGTTGCGCTATTCTCCCGAATATGCAAAATTCGGTGTAGATGATTATGCGACAACCCATTCCCGTCTATCGCTTAAGAACAGAGAGGTTGTAGCGCGATACGACAATTCTATTCTGTATAACGATTATGTTGTGACAGAAATAATGAAACTTTTCAAGGAGAAAGATGCTGTTGTCGTATATCTCTCCGACCATGGACAGGATGTCTTTGACACCTCTGATAATTTCTTCGGTCATTCATGGGAAAACGGTCTGGATATTCCGATGATGTTCTATCCTACAGCTGTATTCAGCGAGAAACGTACAGATTTGGTGAATGCCATTAAAGGCAATACAGAAAAAGAATTCAGAACTGATTCTTTAATGTACACAATCATGGATATTGCCGGTGTTGAAACCGTAAACGGCATTTCATATAAGCAGAAGAGTCTGCTCAAATAAATGTTGCATATCACAAAAAGGCTTCACTATCAAAGTGAAGCCTTTTTGTGATATGCAATATGTTCTTATTTCATGTTCTTTACAATCTCGTATGTGTCGCTTGCAATCATAAGCTCTTCATCTGTAGGGATGAGCAACACCTTAACGCGTGAGTTAGGGGTAGAAAGAACTGCCTCTTCGCCACGCATCTTGTTGTTAACTTCCTTGTCAAGCTCTACACCGAGGAACTCAAGACCTTCGAGTGCAGCCTCACGACAGTCAGCCTGATTCTCACCAACACCGCCGGCAAAGATTATGATGTCAACACCGCCCATTGCGGCAGCGTATGCACCGATGTACTTCTTGATGCGGTAGAAGTTCATTGTGTTTGAAAGCTGTGCGCGCTTGTTGCCTTCTTCTGCAGCTGCCTTAACCTCGCGCATATCCGATGATATACCTGTGATACCGACAACACCTGACTTCTTGTTCAGCATATCTATTGCACCCTGCATGTCAAGACCTGTCTTGTCCATGATGTATGGTAGAGCACCCGGATCGACATCACCACTGCGAGTACCCATCATAAGACCTGCAAGCGGAGTCATACCCATTGATGTGTCAACACTCTTGCCATCCTTTACAGCTGCGATAGAGGCGCCATTACCGATGTGGCATGTGATAATCTTGCTACCCTCTGCAGGGATGTTCAACATCTCAAGTGCGCGCTTTGTGATGTAACGGTGTGATGTTCCGTGGAAACCGTAACGACGTACACCATATTTCTCATAAAGTTCGTATGGGAGAGCGTACATATATGCATAGTCGGGCATTGTCTGGTGGAAGGCTGTGTCGAATACACCTACCTGTGGCATTTCAGGAGCAACCTCCTTAACGGCGTTCACACCCTTGAGGTTTGCAGGGTTGTGGAGTGGTGCAAGGTCGTTGCAAGCCTCGAATACCTCAAGAACCTCGTCTGTGAGCAGTGTAGAGGCGCTGAACTTCTCACCACCGTGTACCATGCGGTGACCTACAGCGTCAATCTCGTCGATAGAACCGATGGCACCGAACTTCTCGCTTGTGAGTACGTCGAAGATGAGGCGTACACCGATAGTGTGCTCTGGGATTGATGCGAAGATAGTCTCCTTCTCTCCGTTTGGCAAGTTGAACTTGATGAATGAACCCTCAAGGCCAATCTTCTCGATACCGCCCTTTGCAAGCACGTTCTTTGCCTCGATGTCAATCAGCTGATATTTGATTGATGAACTTCCGCAGTTCAATACAAGAATTTTCATT
>JAGBSZ010000235.1 GCA_017631585.1 Bacteroidaceae bacterium | reverse complement strand
ATGGCTGAATACGGCGAAGGCGCATCATCCTCGCCCAATGCATTCACCGGCAGAAGCTGCAGAATATTCTGTCCTGTGTGGGCAAGCCAGTCTGCCATGAGCCTTATATCACCGAAATCACCGATACCCCATCCGTGTGCCGAACGCAACGAGAAGAGAGGTATCACCGTTCCTGCAATGCGAAGATTATCGCACGGCAAATTCAATTCGTCGAGCTGATAGAAGTAGTTGGTTGCAGACTCGAAATCGGGCAAAAGGATGTGACGGTTGTCGCCATCTTCCCAACGTACATTACCCTCGCCGTCGATGGCAATGAATTTATATCGCAGACTGCCGCTCCAGAGATTTGCCACATCAAAGGTTACACTCCAGCGGTTGGGGACACGCTGTTGCATGGAAAGTGCCTTTTCGGGATTCCAGTTGCCGAGAACATCGGCTTCTCCTGCAAGGTAAAGACGCTCGCCTTTTTGCAAGCCTGTGGCATACACCGAAAAGGTTACACTGCGATTGTACCAGTTTATGCTCGGCTCATCGAGCTGCAAACCTGCATTGTCAAAGAAGCGGAACAGATTGGTCTGCTTGTAATAACCGACAGGAGAATCGAGCCACATATCGTGGACGATATAATTGCGGTTGATACAGTTGAAACGGAGTGTGTGGGGAGTGCCCAACCATTCGTTTGCCACCACTCTGTCGCCCGACAGCAGTTCGTAACCATAGACGATATTGGCATAGTCGTCGCTTACATCGAGTTTAGCCTGCCAAAGACCGCGCTGAACTTCGCGCAACGACAATGCGCCGTTGGTGATGTTGCCGTTGTCGTCAAGACGATAGACAAGATACATGACACTGTTGTCTGTGACCTCGTATTTTATGTTGAATTCTATGAATCGCATTTGTGCTTGTGTTTTTGCATAAACCTTGCGAAAATACAAAAAAAAGTAGATAACAATGCTGTTATTTCTAAAAAGAATTGAGAGATATTTCCCAAAGGGAAAGGAAAAAGCAATAATATGAATCCGCGGAATATGTCATCCTTTTTAAAATTACCCTTTGTTGGTGGTTTCCATAAGCAGAAGTAACCCCCTAAATGACGGCACTGTTAAAGAGCACAATTCAGGCAACAGCTCTTTATCCCCACGTAATTTACCAAAATAGAATCTGTAAAGACTTTTTTCGGAAGAAATGGAGAGATTTTCAACCAAAATCAACTTCGTTACAATAAAATGAACTAATTTTGCGTGATTTATTACACAAAAACCAACAGATGCCCTTATGGGAATGAACAGACTTTTTACACGACTTGTAATTCCGATGTTGCTCCTTATGCTCTATGTGCCACAGGCTGTTGCACAGAAAAAGGGCAAGGAGAAGCCGTTCACCGTTGTCATTGACCCTGGACATGGTGGCGTTGACCCGGGTGCGTTGGGACGTAAGTCGAAGGAGAAGGATATAAACATGAATGTATCGAAGCTGCTTGCTTCGATGATTGATGACAAATATCCGGAGGTAAAGGTCATATTCACAAGAACAACCGATGTAAAGATTCCTCTTGTGCAACGTGCGGACATTGCTAACAAGGCTAATGCCGACCTTTTTATATCGATACACTCGAATGCGTCAAAATCAAAGACAGCCAACGGATGCGAGACTTTCACCCTTGGCGCAGGAAGCAGTGTGGAAGCAAAAGCCGCCGCTATGTATGAAAATGAGGTTATTCTGTCGGAAAATAACTTTGAGGAGATATACAAGGGATTCGACCCGCGCTCGAGCGAGAGCTATATAATCTTTGAGCTTATAAGAAACCACGACATGGAGCTGAGTGCAGAGATTGCACAGATGGTGCAGGTGGGTATGGTAAAGGAGAGCAAACTGACGAATCGCGGTGTTTCATCGGCAGGATTCCTTGTGCTGCACAGAACGGTGATGCCGAGTATTCTTGTGGAACTGGGCTTTATCACCAACAGCAAGGACGAGAATCTGATTGCTTCCAAAGAGGGACAGAAAAAGCTGGCGAAGGGTATTTTTGAGGGTTTCTCAAAATATTATGAAATTTACGGACAGAAAAAGGAGAAGAGCAACGATAAACCCGTTGTAAAGACAAACGAAAGTAAAACAAATACTGCTGTACCTCAAAAAGAGGTTTCAAAGGACAAGCCTGTATTCAAATTACAGATATTCGCTTCGTCAAGCAAACTCGCTCCCGGCGACAAGAGATTCAAGGGGGAGAAAGCACAATACTACACCGAGAACGGTGTATATAAATATACCATAGGCGAAAGCAACAGTTACGAGGAGATACAACAGATAAAGAAGAATTTATCAGAAAAATTCAAGGAGGCATTTGTTGTGGCATTCCTTAACGGAAAGAAAATCAACACACAGGAAGCAGTAAAAATTTCACAAAAACAAAAATAATGGAAAAGAAGAAAAGTACATTCACACGCGAGTTATGGATAGGCGTGCTTGGCATAATTGCCATTTTGATAATCTATCTGCTGATTAACTTTTTCAAAGGAATAAACATTTTCAGCACCGGTGAAAAGTATTATGTAAAGTTCAGCAACATTGGAGAAATTGTAAATACAAGCCCTGTATTTATCAACGGATACAAAGTGGGACATGTGAGCAATGTGATATATAATTTCAACAACCCCGATGAGGTGTATGTTGAGATGCATCTTGACAACCAGTTGCAGATGCCTGTAGGCTCTGTTGCTCTCATCAACACAAAACTGCTTGGCAGCAGCACCATAAGCCTTGCCTTGGGTAACGGCGACACAATGATTCAGCCCGGCGATACCCTTGAGGGACGCATGAACACGGGAGCGATGGACGAAGCCGGAGAGATGTTGCCCAAGATTACAGCTATGCTTCCCAAGCTCGATTCCATTCTTGTTTCGCTGAACAGCACTCTTGCCAACCCGGCAATAAACAAGTCGGTGAACAACATCGAGACTCTGACAGCGGAGCTGAACAATACTGCAGCCCTGCTGAACAGTGTGCTTGAAAAGGATATTCCGGTGGCAGCTGACAAGCTCATCAAAATTGAGGATGACCTGCTGAAGATGTCGGCACAGCTGAGCGAGGTTGACTACAACAAGCTGATTGGTTCGCTCGAAGCATCACTGAACAACATCCAGGAGATAACAACGGCACTCAACAACGGAGAGGGAACTGCCGGAATGCTTTTGAAAGACGAAGCATTGTATAACAAACTGAACAACACAACCGAAGCGGCAACTCTGTTGCTTGAGGATTTGAAACAGAACCCCAAGAGATATGTCCACTTCTCGGTATTCGGAAAGAAAGATAAAGAGAAATAAAAGATGAATGAACGGCGATTGCCGTTCATTCATCTTTTATTTGTACGTTGCTTTAACATTGCCGTCACCGGCTCACTTTCAACACCGTAGGCATCGACTGCGGTAACGGCAAACGAAAGTGTTTCACTCTTTGAACGATACCAGACAAAAGAGGTTGCATCGAGCATGCCGGCAAGAAGATTCTCGGGATTGGAGACATCGATGCTGTCACCAGCTGCGCCATAGACATTATAACGTACAGCCGGCTCGCCATCTTTTCCCTTAACACTTTCCCAACATAATTCAACACCTGCCATAACGGGGTTCACCGACAATGCACAGGGAGCATCGGGCTTTGTGCCATACCAATCCATTGGCGGAACAAGCGCGGGCGTGCGATATATTGTTGTGTAAATGTCGTAAGCACATGATGTGAGGTGCGCCGAACGGAACATGGCTGTTCCTGCCACGCCTGCACTGCGCGAGGTACATAGCTGACGCATAATTTCCTGCTGTTCCCAACCTCCGTATTCGGGCAAAAGACGGTATGCACCTATTCCTGGAATGATGTGACGACCACAGGCATTCTCCTGCCAATCAAGCACAAAGGGATAGGAATTGTTACCATTGAAATAGAGCATGGGAAGTATCATATCCACTATGCCGTCGCGTACCCATTGTTGTGCCTCTTGAAAGCCTACATTATATGCATCCCATCCCAAGGAGCTGTAGCGTGTGAGGTGGTTGTACTTGCCGAGCGTCGCGCAACTGACACGCACCCACGGCTTCAGTTCCTTTACGCACGCATACACGTTCTTTACTATTCGGGTAATGTTGCTCCTGCGCCATGAGTCAAGGGAAAGCCCTTTTCCGTATTTGCGATAAAGCGCAGCATCGGGATAGCCTTTATTCTTGTCGGGATAACGTACATAATCAAGATGTATGCCATCGACATCATACTTTTCCACAATCTCCTTTACTATGGCTACGATGTAGTCGGATGTGGCAGGATTGCCCGGCTCCATGTACCATGCTCCGTCGTAATGGCTGCACAAGGAGCGTCTGTGACGTGGCAACGCCTTGTTACCCATGAGTGCAATATGCTCATCCTTGCCGAGAGGCATTGTTACAATCCACGCATGGAGTTGCATGCCACGCTTATGGCACTCTTCGATGGCAAATGCCAAAGGGTCGTAACCCGGCGATTGCCCCACTACACCTGTAAAGAGGTGCGAGAAAGGTTCTATCGCCGATGGGTAGATGAGGTCGCCGCGCACGCGGGTCTGCAACAGCACGGTATTCACTTTCATTGCCTGCAAGGTATCGAGCATTGCGGCAAGTTCGCGCTTTTGATTTTCAGCATCCTGCGGTGTGCATGCCACACTCTTTGGCCAGTCGAGATTCTCGATGACGGTGAGCCAGACTGCACGATATTCGTACTTTGGAGGTGCCGGATGCTGGGCTTTTACTGTTCCTGAGAATAGCAACAACAGCAAAAAGATTATGGTTCTGATATTATTCATGGTAAATTATTATACAAAATTACTCTTTTTCCTTATTTTTTATAACATTATTCATATTATTTTGTACATTTGCAAGAATCTGCTAAACAACGGCATCGGCAATTACGTTCTATTTTATTCAGATGCTGTTATTGAACAAAAAACAAACAATTAATTACATAAAATTCATTTTGTTATGACAAGAACAAAGAAATTCATCACATGTGACGGAAATCAGGCTGCGGCTCATATCGCATACATGTTTTCCGAGGTAGCAGCCATCTACCCTATCACACCGTCATCAACAATGGCTGAATATGTTGATGAGTGGGCGGCTCAGGGTCGCAAGAACCTTTTCGGTGAAACTGTAATGGTACAGGAGATGCAGTCGGAAGGTGGTGCTGTAGGTGCGCTTCACGGTTCACTGCAGGCAGGTGCCTTGACAAACACTTTCACAGCATCACAGGGTCTGTTGCTCATGATTCCTAACATGTACAAGATTGCAGGTGAAAAGTTGCCTACCGTTTTCCACGTATCGGCACGTTCACTCGCAGGTAACTCTTTGAGTATCTTCGGTGACCACATGGACGTTATGGCATGTCGTCAGACCGGTTTCGCAATGCTTTGCGAAGGTTCTGTACAGGAGGTTATGGACCTTTCAGCTGTTGCACACCTTTCTACATTGAAGAGCCGTATTCCTTTCTTGAACTTCTTCGACGGTTTCCGTACATCACACGAGATTCAGAAGATTGAGATTCTTGAGCAGGAAGACATTGCTCCACTTGTTGACTGGAAGTACATTCAGGAGTTCCGCGACAGAGCTTTGAGCCCTACACATCCTGTTGTTCGCGGTACAGCCGAGAACCCTGAGACATTCTTTACTCACAAGGAGAGTGAAAACCCATTCTACAATGCAGTTCCCGACATTGTTGCCGAGTACATGAAAGAGGTTTCTGCCATCACCGGTCGCAACTATGCTCCTTTCACATACTACGGTGCTGAAGACGCAGACCGCGTTATCGTGGTTATGGGTTCTGCTACCGAGGCTATCAAAGAGGCTATCGACTACATGATGGAGCGTGGCGAGAAGGTTGGTTTGGTAAGTGTTCACCTCTACCGTCCATTCTCAGTTAAATATCTTGCGGCTGTTATGCCTAAGACAGTTAAGCGCATCGCTGTTCTCGACCGTACAAAAGAGCCGGGAAGCAACGGTGAACCTTTGTACCTTGATGTTGTCGAGGCATTCTCAAGCACTCCTGAGTTGAGCGAGCTCAATCCTATCATCGTAGGCGGACGCTTTGCTTTGGCTTCAAACGATACAACACCTGCAATCATCATGGGTGTTTATGAGAACCTTGCATTGCCTACACCAAAGAACCACTTTACTATTGGTATCGTCGATGACGTTACATTCCTTTCACTCCCCAAGAAGGAAGAGATTGCAGTTGTTGATGGCATGTTCGAGGCTAAGTTCTATGGTCTTGGTGCTGACGGTACTGTAGGTGCAAACAAGAACTCTGTAAAGATTATCGGTGAGAATACACAGAAGTATTGCCAGGCATACTTCTCATACGACTCAAAGAAATCGGGTGGTTTCACTTGTTCACACTTGCGTTTCGGTGACAAACCTATCCGCAGTACATACCTTGTGAACACTCCTAACTTTGTGGCTTGCCACGTTCAGGCATACTTGAACATGTACGATGTCACACGCGGTTTGCAGAATGGCGGCACATTCCTTTTGAACACAGTTTGGGAGGGTGAGGAACTCGCAAAGAACCTGCCTAACAAGGTTAAGAAATACTTCGCAGAGAACAATATCAACGTTTATTATATCAACGCTACAAAGATTGCTCAGGAGATTGGTCTTGGCAACCGTACAAATACAATCCTTCAGAGTGCATTCTTCCGCATCACTGAGGTTATCCCTGTTGAGCTTGCTGTTGAGCAGATGAAGAAGTTCATCGTCAAGTCTTACGGCAAGAAGGGTCAGGATGTCGTTGACAAGAACAATGCCGCTGTTGACCGTGGTGGCGAATACCAGAAACTCGCAATCGACCCTGCATGGGTTAACCTCCCCGATGATGTTGAGGAGAAGAGAGACGAGCCTGAGTTCATCACAAAGATTGTTCGCACAATCAATGCACAGGAAGGTGCAAAGCTCCCTGTTTCGGCATTCAAGGGACTCGAGGACGGTACATGGCCTGTTGGTACATCGGCTTACGAAAAGCGCGGTGTGAGTGCATTCGTTCCTAAGTGGGATGCGGCAAAGTGTATCCAGTGCAACCGTTGTGCATTCGTTTGTCCTCACGGCTGTATCCGTCCGTTTGTAATGGATGAGCAGGAGGCTGCAGGCATCAATGCAGACAAGATTGAAATGAAGGCACCTGCAGCAATGAAGGGCATGCAGTTCAGAATTCAGGTCAGCGTACTCGACTGTCTTGGTTGCGGTAACTGTGCCGATATCTGTCCCGGTAATCCTAAGCTTGGTGGCTCTGCGCTCACAATGGTTCCTCTGGAGCAGGAGAGAGGCGAGATTGCAAATTGGGATTACTGCGTGAAGAATGTCAAGAGCAAGCAGCACCTTGTTGATGTAAAGAGCAATCCAAAGAACTCACAGTTCGCTACTCCATTGTTTGAATTCTCAGGCGCATGTTCAGGTTGCGGTGAGACTCCATACGTCAAGTTGTTGACACAGTTGTTCGGTGACCGCGAAATCGTTGCCAACGCTACAGGTTGTTCTTCAATTTACACAGGTTCAGTACCTTCAACACCTTATACAACCAACGAGAAGGGCGAAGGTCCTACATGGGCTAACTCATTGTTCGAGGACTTCTGCGAATTCGGTTTGGGTATGAAGCTTGCCGAGAACAAGATGCGTGAGCGTCTTGAGAGACTCTTCACCGAAATGCAGGCTTGCGAGAAATGTTCTGACGAGCTCAAGGCTCTTGCACAGAAGTGGATTGAGAACAAGAACAATGCCGAGGTAACAAAAGAGGTTGCTCCTGCAATCATCGAGGCTTGCGAAGCATGCGGTTGCGACCTATGCAAGCAGGTTCTTGACATCAAGCAGTACATTGTAAAACGTTCACAGTGGATTATCGGTGGTGACGGTGCTTCATACGACATCGGTTACGGCGGTCTTGACCACGTTATCGCATCGGGCGAGGATGTAAATATCCTTGTTGTGGATACAGAGGTTTATTCT
>JAGBSZ010000234.1 GCA_017631585.1 Bacteroidaceae bacterium | reverse complement strand
TGGTTGCTCTATAACAAATAATTGATTAGTGGAAATGGAGCAAAAAACAGAGGGGTATCGTGTAAAACAATACGACGGACCTGTAAAACGTTTCTGTCAAACACTCGACTTAAAGGATAATCCCGAGTTGATAGCTGAGTATCGCCGTCGTCATAGCGAGGGTGAGGCATGGAGTGAAATCATAGAGGGTATCAAAGAGGTCGGTATTCTTGAGATGGAGATATATCTTGTGGGTACACGTCTTTTTATGATAGTGGAAACGCCTCTCGATTTTGATTGGGATACAGCTATGGCGCGTCTTGCTACATTGCCACGTCAGCAAGAATGGGAGGATTATATGGCGGAGTTCCAGGTTGCAGCTCAAGGAGCATCGTCAGATGAAAAGTGGCGTATGATGGAGAGAATCTTCAATCTTTATAAGTAACCTCATATATAATGATGGATAACAAGTCGGATATCAAACACGCGTTAGTCGAAAAAAAATACCTGCTGACGTTTGTTCTTATAACATTGCTGTTTGCATTATGGGGATTTGCGAATGATATTACAAATCCTATGGTTGCAGCTTTCCAGACACTCATGGAACTGCCTGCATCACAAGCGGCATTGGTTCAGTTCGCTTTTTATGGCGGATATGCAACCATGGCAGTTCCGGCGGCATTGTTCATACGTCGTTTCAGTTACAAGAGTGCAATTCTCCTTGGCTTGGGATTATATGCCTTGGGTGCTTTCTTGTTCATTCCTGCGGCACATTATCAGGCATTCTCGTTCTTTTGTATTTCGTTGTACATCCTTACCTTTGGTCTTGCGTTCCTTGAGACTACTGCAAATCCACTGATTCTCTCTTTGGGTGCAAAGGAAACTTCAACCCAACGTCTAAATTTTGCTCAGGCATTCAATCCGGTAGGTTCGCTTATGGGTATGGCTGTTGCATCCAATTTTGTCCTGCCACAGCTTATATCCGATAAACGGGATGCTTCGGGAAATGTTCTGTTCCACGGATTGAGTTCCGTAGAAAAGGCAGATATCCGTTTGCATGACCTTGAGGTTATACGTGACCCCTATGTTATGCTGGGTGTAATTGTATTGGTTGTCTTTGTGATGATTGCTTTGAAAAAGATACCGCGTGTCAACAGTACTGCCAAATATGTAAGCAATAAGGTTACTATGTGGCGTTTGTGGCATAACCGTCGATACAGGTACGGTGTTGTGGCACAGGTGTTTTACGTGGCGGCGCAGATAATGGTGTGGACATTCATCATACAGTATGCCGATAATCTTGGTATAGACAAGGCTACAGCACAACGATATAATATTGTAGCGATGTCATTGTTCCTGTGCAGCCGTTTTATAACGACATTCCTTATGAGATACATAAAGTCTTATCATTTGCTCACTGGTTTTGGAATAGGTGCTGTTATAGCTACAACCGGAACGATATTCATTCAGGGTATGGCTGGACTTTATTGTCTTGTTGCAATAAGTTTCTTCATGTCGCTTATGTTCCCTACAATTTATGGTATCGCATTGGAGAATGTGGAGCGTGAGGATACCAATCTTGGTGCTGCCTTTTTGGTAATGGCTATTGTGGGTGGTGCATTGATGCCTCCTTTGCAGGGTGCTGTAATCGATTGCGGTGAACTCTTTGGTATGCCTGCAGTCAATGTTTCGTTTGCCTTGCCGTTGCTTTGTTTTATAGCTGTTGCACTCTACGGATACCGATGCAGTTGGAACAGATAGTCCCATAAACAAAAATGATTGAACTTTGACGGTTCAATCATTTTTGTTTATTAAAAGTCCAATTTCAATTGTTCGGGTTCTTCTCCCAACAGATTGAATGTCATGCGGTGGTATGGTGTTGTTCCATATTCTCTGATGGCTGCACGATGCTTGGCAGTGGGGTAGCCTTTGTTGCTTTGCCAGTCGTACATTGGATATTCCTTTGCAATGCGTAACATATAATCGTCGCGGTATGTCTTTGCAAGGATGGATGCAGCCGCTATGCTCATATATGTGGCATCTCCCTTTACAACAGTGTTGTGTGTGATGCCGGGGTAGGGGTTGAACTTGTTTCCGTCTATAAGAAGATGCTCCGGACGCACTTTTAGGGCATCAACGGCACGATGCATGGCAAGTATCGATGCACGGAGTATATTTATTTTGTCAATCTCCTCGGCTGTCACTATTCCTACAGCCCATGCTATGGCTTCTTGTTCTATTACCTCACGCAACTGGTAGCGTTGTGACTCGTTGAGTTGCTTTGAGTCGTTCAACAGTTCATTTGTGAAGTCGGGTGGTAGTATTACTGCCGCCGCATATACATCGCCGGCAAGGCATCCGCGTCCGGCTTCATCGCATCCGGCTTCTATGACTCCTTCTCTTTGATATTGCTTCAGCATTACGACAACATTTTAACAGCTCTTTCGATGCCCTGCATAAGTATATCTATTTCCTCCTTTGTATTATACACGGCAAACGATGCACGTGCTGTGCCCGGTATGCCCAAATAATCCATCAGTGGCTGTGCGCAGTGGTGTCCTGTGCGTATTGCTATACCAAGACGGTCGAGAATTGTACCCAAATCTGCCGGGTGAATGTCACCTATCAGGAACGATATTGCAGAGCCGTCCGGCTCTCCGAATATTCTTAAAGCAGGAATTCTTCTTAACTGCTCCAAGGCATACATTGTGAGTTCATGTTCGTGTGTGGCAATATTCTCTATGCCTATTCTGTTCACCCATTCGAGTGCCTTGCCAAGTGCTATTATGCCTACGTAGTCGGGAGTGCCTGCCTCGAACTTGTATGGCAGCTCGTTGAATGTCGTCTTGTCGAATCTTACTCTCTTTATCATCTCTCCGCCACCATGATAAGGTTGCATTGCTTCGAGCCATTTTTCTTTGCCGTAAAGCACACCTACACCTGTAGGTCCATACACTTTGTGTCCGCTGAATGCAAGGAAATCGGCATCGAGTTCTTTTACATCAATCTTTTTGTGTGGTATGCTTTGTGCGCCGTCAACAAGAACGGGAACATCGTGGCTATGGGCTATGTCGATAATCTCCTTTATGGGATTTGTTGCACCAAGCACGTTTGATACGTGTGCTATGCTCACAAGGCGTGTATTTGCGTTGAACAGTTGCTTGTATGCTTCAATGTCGAGTTTGCAGTTGCCGGTTAGCGGTATTACTCGTATCTTTATGCCTAAGCGAGCCTGCAACAATTGCCATGGAACAATGTTGCTGTGGTGTTCCATTGTTGATATTATAATCTCATCGCCGGCTTTCAGGAATGTGCCCCCGAATGATGAAGCAACGAGGTTGATGCTCTCTGTTGTTCCACGGGTGAATATTATCTCGTGGCTATGTTCTGCACCGATGAATTTCCTAACTGTTTCGCGGCTCTCCTCCATGGCAATGGTTGCCACCTGTGAAAGGTGGTGTACTCCACGATGAACATTTGCGTTCATTGTGGTATATACATTGCTTATCGTGTCAATGACACATTTTGGTTTCTGTGTCGTTGCCGCGTTGTCAAGATATACAAGTGGTTTGTTGTATATCCTGCTTTCGAGTATAGGGAATTCCTTGCGTATATCCTCAATATCAAGCATGGCTGTTTCTGTTATTTGCAAAGATTGCAACCCTTGCAATGGTTCAATTCACCACGGAATCTTTTCTCAACAAGTATATGCAGACGTTCGCGCAATGCCTCGAGTTTAATATTATCTATTACCTCTCCGGCAAATGCATACATCAGAAGGTGTCGTGCTTCGTCTGCCGGTATTCCGCGTTGTTGCATGTAGAACAGGGCATTCTCGTCAAGCTGACCTACTGTCGAGCCATGGCTGCACTTTACATCATCGGCATATATCTCGAGTTGTGGCTGTGCGTACATGCGTGCGCAACTCGTGAGGCAAAGGTTGCGGTTTGTCTGTTGCGATACGGTCTGTTGTGCATCGGTGCATATGAGCATCTTTCCGGCAAAGACTCCTATGGATTCTTCGTCGAGAATGTATTTGTATAGCTCGTTGCTTGTGCAATGTCCTTTCTTGTGCTCTACAAGCGTGCGGTTGTCGATATGCTGTTTCTTGTCACCTATGGCAAGACCGTTTATATTGGTATCAGCTCCTTCGCCGTCAAGTACAACCTCAATGTAGTTACGTGTGAATCCGTTTGTGAGAGTTATGTTGCAGTGATTGAAACGGCTGTCGTGTTTCTGATTTACAAAGAGATTACCCAGGCGTGTGTTGCTCTCTGTTGTTTCCTCAAGCTCGTATAGGTCAAGCGATGCACCACGTCCAATGAATATCTCCGTTACCTCAATTGAAAGCGATTTCTTGTCTGTCGATGAGTGATCGCACAATAACAGACTTGCATGGCTGTTCTCCTCCATTACCACAAGCAATCTGCGGTTTGTGAGTATATCGACATTTGTTTGCAGTTGCGCTACAATCTGTATTGTCTCATCTATAACGGTGTTCTTTGGAACGTACAATATTATGCCGTCCTGCACAAATGATGTGTTGAACTGTACTATGCTGTCACCCTTTGATGCAAGCTGATTGTAGAAGCTGTCGATGATTTCTGGATTGCTTTCTGCAATCTCATTAATCTTTCCTATCAACACTCCTTTTGGCAACTTGTTGCGGTCCTCCCCGGCAATGGTGAAACAGTCATTGACAATATACCCTCTAACTGTTTTAAGGTTGGGTACGTCGCAAGTGAAACTGCCTTTTACGCTGTTTGCTCCGGCTTTGCGGCCAAGGTCCATGCCATAGTCTGTTTCGAATTTCTTCGCAACATTGGTATGTAGCCAGTTTTCATCCTTAAGCTTTGGAAAGCCTTCTGCTCTGAAACGTACAAATGCCTTTTCACGTTCTTCGTTCAGTTTTTGTGTGCAAGGTTTGTCTATCAGGGCTTTGTTGCTCTCAAAAAGATTTATGTATTCTTGTACACACTCCATCTCAATTCTCGTTTTTTATCCAATCGTATCCGCGCTCCTCAAGCTCCATAACAAGTTCAGGACCTGCAGTCTTGACAATCTTTCCATTATACAATATATGTACGATGTCGGGTTTGATGTAGTCGAGCAATCGTTGATAGTGGGTGATGACAAGGCTTGAGGTATCTTCGCGTTTCAGCTTGTTTACTCCCTCTGCCACAATGCGCAAAGCGTCGATGTCGAGTCCTGAATCGGTCTCGTCAAGGATGCTCAGAGTAGGCTCCAGCATTGCCATCTGGAAAATCTCGTTACGCTTTTTCTCTCCACCGCTGAAGCCTTCGTTGACAGAGCGGTTTGCCAGTTTGCTGTCGAGGTTTACCATGGCTCTCTTTTCGCGCATCATCTTAAGGAACTCTGTTGCATTCATTGGCTCCTGACCAAGATATTCGCGTTTTGCATTTATGGCTGCACGCATAAAATTGGTGATGCTTACGCCGGGTATCTCCACCGGGTATTGGAACGAAAGGAAAAGTCCTTCGTGGCTGCGGTCTTCGGGAGAAAGTTCGAGAAGATTCTTGCCTTTGTATATTATTTCACCTTCGGTAACGGTGTATGCAGGGTGTCCCACAAGAACGTTGCTCAATGTACTTTTTCCTGAGCCGTTGGGACCCATAATGGCATGCACCTCGCCTGCCTTTACTGTGAGGTTTATGCCTTTCAATATCTCTTTGCCATCAATTGTGGCATGAAGGTTCTTTATTTCAAGTAAATTTTCCATCTCTTCAATCTTTTATTATCCTACAGCTCCTTCGAGTGATACGCTCAGCAGTTTCTGTGCCTCTATGGCGAACTCCATCGGGAGTTTGTTAAGAACCTCTTTGGCATATCCGTTGACAATGAGACCGATAGCCTCTTCTGTGCCTATACCTCGTTGGTTACAGTAGAATAACTGTTCCTCTGATATCTTTGATGTTGTTGCTTCGTGTTCAATAACGGCGCTGTTGTTGTGTATATCCATGTAGGGGAATGTATGCGCTCCGCATTCATTACCAAGGAGCAACGAATCGCATTGGCTGTAGTTGCGTGCGCCGTCTGCATTTTTGCTCACCCTTACAAGTCCGCGGTATGAGTTCTGGCTCTTGCCGGCTGATATACCTTTACTAATGATGGTGCTTCGGGTATTCTTGCCCAAATGTATCATCTTTGTGCCGGTATCGGCTTGCTGATAGTTGTTGGTGAGTGCCACTGAATAGAACTCGCCCTGTGAGTTGTCTCCACGCAGTATGCAGCTTGGATATTTCCATGTTATAGCCGAGCCGGTCTCCACCTGTGTCCATGAGAGCTTGCTGCCACGTCCGCGGCAATCGCCTCGTTTGGTAACGAAATTATATACACCGCCTTTGCCTTCGGCATCTCCGGGATACCAGTTCTGTACGGTGCTGTATTTTACTTCGGCATTGTCATTGACAACAATTTCAACAATAGCGGCATGCAATTGGTTCTCGTCGCGCATCGGGGCTGTACATCCCTCAAGGTACGATACATAACTGTTGTCATCGGCAACAATCAACGTGCGTTCGAACTGACCTGTATTGGCTGCATTTATTCTGAAATATGTGGATAGTTCCATCGGGCAACGTACCCCTTTGGGAATATATACGAATGAGCCGTCACTGAATACTGCCGTGTTGAGTGCCGCAAAGAAATTGTCGCGGTAGTTTACTACGCTGCCAAGATACTTGCGTACAAGGTCGGGATACTCCTGCACGGCTTCGCTCATAGAGCAGAATATAATTCCTTTCTCCTTCAGCTCCTCCTTGAATGTGGTCTTTACCGACACGGAGTCCATCACGGCATCTACAGCTGTTCCACTGAGTGCGAGACGTTCTTCAAGCGGAATTCCCAATTTTTCAAAGGTCTTCATCAACTCCGGGTCAATCTCTTTGTTGCTGTTCTCCTTGTTCTTTTTCAAAGGGTCGGCATAATAGGATATTGCCTGATAGTCGATGGGAGGGATATTCAGGTGTGCCCATGTTGGCATTGGCATTGTCTGCCAATGACGATATGCTGTCAAGCGGAACTCAAGCAACCATTCCGGCTCATTCTTCTTTTTTGATATGAGACGGATGATATCCTCGTTAAGTCCGCTTTCGATTATTTCGGTCTTGATTTTACTGACAAACCCGAACTCGTAAGCCTTGTTTGCCAGCTTTTTCAATATGTTATTTTTTTTCTTCATCAATCAAAATCAATTTCATCCTTCACTTCTTCCTTCACCTCTTCAATGATTGTAAAAGTAATGTCTGCAACTTCTTTGTATATAAGGGATTCTCTTTGTGATTTGTCTCCCGTTATATCGTTTTGCGGAAAAAGATTGTTGCTTATCTTTACACCGAATGCGACAATCGCTATTCCTACGAATGTTGAAAATACAGCTCCCAAAATTCTGTCAACCCATCCAAGCAATATGACTTTCAGCAACCATCTCAATAACAATCCCACAATGTTAATAACAGCTGTTACAGCCAAAAGGATTGCTATAAAGCCAAGAGCATTGCATATCCATGCATCCCATCCTGACATTCTGTTTATCTCGTCTCCTGCCTGTTGGTAGAATATGGTAGCTTGGAGCAGACCTATTATTATGCCTGCTCCAAGTGTAAGTTGTTTGACTAATCCGGCTTTGAGACCATATATCATGCCGATACCTGCGGCTGCAAGAAGGATTATATCAAGTGTGTTCATTTATTCTATTACAATTTTTGTTTAACCTCAACCTGAACGAATGTCTCGATGATGTCACCAACCTTGATGTCATCCTGAGATGTAAGGCTGATACCGCACTCAAAGTTTGTTCCAACCTCCTTGACATCTTCCTTGAAGCGTTTGAGTGCTGCAAGTGAACCGGTGTGGATAACGATACCGTCGCGGATAAGACGTGCACGGTCGGTGCGCTTAACCTTACCTTCGCGTACCATACATCCGGCAACAGTACCCACCTTGCTGATGTGGAATGTCTCGCGTACCTCAATGGTTGCAGTAATCTCTTCCTTGACAATAGGAGCAAGCATACCCTCCATAGCAGCCTTGACCTCTTCGATTGCATCGTAGATGATAGAGTAGATACGTATATCCACACCCTCGTTCTCGGCAACCTTGCGTGCGGTAACTGATGGACGCACCTGGAAACCTACGATAATGGCATCTGATGCGGCAGCAAGGCTTACGTCACTCTCTGAAATCTGACCTACAGCCTTGTGTATCACGTTAATCTGTATTGTCTCGGTTGACAACTTGATGAGTGAGTCGCTGAGAGCCTCGATAGAACCGTCCACGTCACCCTTGACAATGATGTTGAGTGTCTGGAAGTTACCAAGAGCAATACGACGACCAACCTCGTCGAGAGTAAGCATCTTCTGGGTACGCAATCCCTGCTCGCGCTGCAACTGTTCGCGCTTGCTTGTGATTTCACGTGCCTCACGCTCGCTCTCTACAACATTGAATGTGTCACCTGCGGCAGGAGCACCGTTCAAACCAAGGATAAGTGCAGGTTCTGCAGGCTTAACCTCTTTGATGCGCTGGTTACGCTCGTTGAATATAGCTTTAACCTTACCCCATTGTGTTCCGGCAACTACAATGTCACCTACCTTGAGAGTACCATTCTGTACAAGTATTGTAGCAACGTATCCACGTCCCTTGTCGAGTGTAGATTCGATTACAGAACCTGTTGCCTTGCGGTTGGGATTTGCCTTGAGGTCGAGCAACTCTGCCTCGAGCAGAACTTTCTCCATAAGTTCTTCCACTCCCATACCTTTCTTTGCAGAAATCTCCTGTGACTGGTACTTTCCGCCCCAGTCCTCTACAAGCATATTCAGATTTGCCAACTCCTCTTTGATACGGTTAGGGTCTGCTGTAGGCTTGTCACACTTGTTGATGGCAAAGACAATAGGCACACCGGCAGCCATGGCATGGTTGATTGCCTCTTTTGTCTGTGGCATCACGTTGTCATCGGCTGCAATTATGATAATTACAATGTCGGTAATCTTTGCACCACGTGCACGCATGGCTGTAAATGCCTCGTGACCCGGAGTATCAAGGAATGTAATGTGCTTTCCGCTCTCCATCTTCACATTGTATGCTCCGATGTGCTGTGTAATACCACCTGCCTCACCGGCAATAACGTTTGCCTTGCGGATGTAGTCGAGCAACGAAGTCTTACCGTGGTCAACGTGTCCCATCACTGTGATGATTGGTGCGCGTGGCAACAAATCCTCCTCGGTGTCAACATCCTCTTCGATGGCATTGGCAACCTCTGCGCTTACATATTCGGTAGTGTAACCGAACTCTTCTGCAACGATGTTGATTGTCTCTGCATCAAGACGCTGGTTGATTGATACCATCATGCCGATGCTCATACATGTTGCGATTACCTGTGTAACAGAGATGTTCATCATGCTTGCAAGCTCGTTTGCTGTAACGAACTCTGTCAATTTAAGAACCTTGCTCTGTTCCATCTCCTCGCTCATCTGTTGCATCTGGCGTTCAGCAACAAGGTCGCGTTTCTCCTTACGGTATTTAGCTGACTTATTGCTCTTACCGCGGTTTGTCAAGCGGTCGAGTGTCTCTTTAATCTGCTTTGAAACATCCTCCTCGCTTACATCGTTCTTGTCGAAACGCTTATGCTGACGGTCGCGGTCTTTGCGGCTGCCCTGTGACGGATTGTTCTCGTTCTTGTTACGGTTGCCGTTCCAGCTCTTGTTGTCATTATTATTGTTGTTGCTGTTTTCCTTAACATCATTGATGTCAACCTTCTGGCTGTTTATGCGCTGACGCTTTTTCTTCTTGTCGCCACCTTCGCCGTTGTTCTGCTGAC
>JAGBSZ010000233.1 GCA_017631585.1 Bacteroidaceae bacterium | reverse complement strand
CTTGTCAAGCATGTTTTTTACCGTATCACACTTGAATAGTCCGTCGGTTGTTCCGGTGTATAACTTATCTTTGAAAAGATATGTGCATAAGGTATTGTGTCCTGTTGAATATGTGTTTTTGAATTCCAATTTTTCAAGGTCTAATACAACAACACCGAATTCTGTCGATAAATATGCCGATTTGTTATCTATGGATATGTTGTTTATTTTTTTGCTTGCGACATTACTGTTTTTAAAGTCTGTAATGTTGTATGTATATCCGTCGTTATATAATATATCTATATTTGCGTTACTGTATATAACAATCAATGCATTCAGATAATCACTGTATGCGATATGTGTAATATCTACATCACTTAAACTATTCAGTTTGTCGTATGTTGTTATTTCATTATCTTTTGTATTGAATGAAAACAAAGCTCCCGATGCAAGAATATATACTTTATTTCCTGCAACCTCACAATATGTTATATCATGATATGCCGGATATAAAGTCCAATCTCCAACAGAAGCTTTTGTAAAAAATGATAATAAAAGTATTGCTTGCAGTAATATAATCCTCTTAATCATATTGTTTTTTTAAGTAATTGCTTAATTCCTCTGTAGCACGGTAGCGATGGCTTATGCTGTTTTTCATTTCACTTGTCATCTGTGCAAAACTTTCAGAAAAACCTTCTGGAATGAATATAGGGTCATATCCAAATCCGGCGTTTCCCATCTTTTCCCGGCTTATGGTACCTTTTACTATTCCATTGAAAAGTTTTTCCTCTCCATTTATTATTAACGCAATAACTGTGCGAAATTGTGCATTTCTGTTATTTTCTCCTGTTAAATTTTGCAACAGCTTGTACATATTTGCCTCAGGATTACAATCTTCGCCGGCATATCTTGCCGAATATACTCCAGGTTCACCATTCAATACTTCAACTTCAAGTCCTGTGTCATCGGCAAAACAATCCACTCCGAATTTTTCGTGTATGTATCTTGCTTTTATAAGAGCATTGCCTTCCAAGGTATCTGCAGTTTCAGGAATATCGTCGTGGCAATCAATATCGTTCAATGACAATATTTCTATCTTGTTTCCAAGGATAGCTCTTACCTCTTCGAGTTTATGTCTGTTGTTTGTTGCAAAAACCAATTTCATTTTACAATATCCTTTTTATCAGAGTCAACAATAATTGTATTATCTACTTTAACTTTCTTTTTTGCCTTTATCTTATCGAAACCATTGCCATACACAGCCATTACTTTCGATTGGGAAATCAAGGCATTTGGATCTATTTGCTTTATTGCGCTCAACAGTTGGTTCGACTGGTTGGCACGTGCAATGGTTGTTACCACCTTACTCTCCTTTCCTGAATAGTATCCTACAGAGTCGAGCAGTGTCACGCCGCGTTTAAGATGGCGTGTAATGTAGTATGCAATTTCGTCATATTTGTTCGAGAATATAAAGAATTGCACTGCCTGACGGTTGCTGTTTACCATATAATCGAGCGATACATTTACAATTACAAGGTTTATGAATCCATAGAAAACCTTTTGAATGCTCATTGATATATTTTCGCTTGGAATTATAAAGAAACTGCTTATAATAACACATGCATCCACATACAGCATTGCACGACCGAAACTGATATCCTTATATTTGTTTACTATAGCAGCAATTATATCCACTCCACCGGTACTTCCGTTGCTTAGGAAGCAGAATGCTATACCCATTCCTATGAATATAGAACCCACAATACAAGCCTCCAACTGTTTGTCAGGACCAAGAATCTGATAGGCTGTAGGGCAAGTCTGGAATACAATATCAAACATTTCAAGAGCCAATGTCATTACTGCAATGGCATATATGGTCTTTACACAGAATTTCCATCCGAGCTGCTGTATGGCAATAATTATAAGTACAATGTTTATTGCAAAATATGTATATTGCATCGGCACCCCGGTGGTGTATTCCACAATACCTCCGACACCGGTTATTCCACCTGTTACAAATTTATATGGAGCCATAAAGAATTTCCAGGTGAAAGCATAAAGTGTAAGTCCAAGCGTAATCATAAAGTAATTCTTGAGTTCACTCATTACTGTCGGTCTTGGTATAAATCGCTTGCCCATAATCCAATATATTTAAAAAGTTAATATTGAAATCAGTTTATCAAATCACTACGTTAACAATCTTTTTAGGAACAATTATTACTTTCTTGATTGGTTTGCCGTCTATATATTTCTTACTGTTTTCATCAGCAAGAACTGTAGCTTCAATCTCAGCATTCTGAGCATCTGCAGCAAACTCAAGAGTGAATCTTGCCTTTCCGTTGAATGAAATTGTATATTTTATAGTATCCTCTTTAAGATATTCCTCATTGAATGCAGGCCATTCAGCGTCACAGATTGTGGTATTGTGTCCCATAATCTCCCACAATTCTTCACAAATGTGAGGTGCGAAAGGAGATAATGTGACAACCACCTTTTCAAGAATAGCTTTCTTGTTGCATTTTAGTGCTGTAAGTTCGTTGAGGCATATCAT
>JAGBSZ010000232.1 GCA_017631585.1 Bacteroidaceae bacterium | reverse complement strand
TGGTTCAACCATGAATATATTTTGCAGAAATCGGATCGCGAGATTGCCGAAATCTTCATGAATGTTGTCAAGGCGCATGGTGTTGAGACCACTTTGGAACACCTTGAGGTGATTGTATCCTTGATGAAGGGTCGTGTCAATTTTGTACATGAGCTTTGGGATGCAAGCAGTTTCTATTTTGAGGCGCCGCAAGCCTATGATGAGAAGACTGTGAAGAAACGCTGGAAAGAGGATTCTGCCCAGAAGATGACCGAACTTGCCGATTTGCTCGAGAGTCTCGATGATTTCTCTATCGAGAACCAGGACAAGGCTGTCCATGAGTGGATTGAGGCCAAGGGCTATGGCATGGGTGAGATTATGAACGCTTTCCGCCTGGCTCTTGTGGGCGAGGGTAAGGGGCCACAGATGTTCCACATTTCGGGACTGATTGGCAAAGAGGAGACCTTGTCTCGTCTGCGCCGTGCAATAACAGTTTTGGGATAATACTATGTACACACTCGGAATATACTTATACATTTTCCTTGTGAAACTTGTGGCTCTCTTCGGTCACAAGAAGGCAAAGAAGATGCTTGCCGGTCACAAGGAGACATTTCCAATGCTCAAGGAGAAGGTGAAGCCGGGAACACAGTATGTGTGGTTCCATGCTTCGTCACTCGGCGAGTTCGAGCAGGGTCGTCCGATGATAGAGAAACTGCGTGCCGAACATCCCGAGTATCGAGTTGTCCTCACCTTCTTCTCGCCGTCGGGCTACATTCCTGCAAGGAATTACCAACAGGCCGACATCGTCTGTTATCTGCCCTTTGACACAAAACGCAATGTGCGCCGTTTCCTTGATTTGGTGCAGCCCAAGATGGCGTTCTTCATAAAGTATGAGTTCTGGCTCAATTACCTGCTTGAACTGAAGGAACGCGAGATTCCATCCTACAGCGTCTCTTCAATATTCCGCAAGGAGCAGGCATTCTTCAAGCCGATGGGCGGTCGCTACCGTTTGGCATTGCATTGTTTCACGCACCTGTTTGTTCAGAATGTGAAGTCGAAGGAATTGCTCAAGTCGATAGATATTGATGAGGTTACCGTTGTCGGCGATACCCGTTTCGACCGCGTGACCAAGATTCTTGAGCAGGCACGACAGTTGCCTTTGGTCGAGGCCTTTGCCGGTGGCGAACGCAAGGTTTTTGTGGTGGGTAGTTCATGGGGCGATGACGAGGCTGTCTACATGCCGTTCTTCAACAGACATCGCGAGTGGAAACTCATCATTGCTTCACACGAAGTCAACGAAGAGCGAGTGGCTCGCATCATTGAGCAGTACGAGGGTAAGTGTGTGCGCTATTCTACAGCAACAATGGAGGAGGTCGCCCAGGCCGACTGTCTCATTGTTGACTGTTATGGTCTGCTGTCATCAATATACCGATATGGCGATATGGCCTATGTTGGCGGCGGCTTTGGTGTTGGCATCCACAATGTGCTCGAGGCTGCAGTCTATGGTATTCCCGTGTTCTTTGGTCCCAATAACCGCAAGTTCCAGGAGGCGCAGTTGCTCAAGGAATGTGGCGGTGGAATCGAGATAATTGCCACATGTGATATTGAGAACAAAATGAAAGCCTTTGCAGACGATGCGTCACTGCTCGAGGCTGCAGGAAAGGCTGCCGGCGATCTGGTGTCGACCAATGCCGGTGCCACAGCAAGGATATTCAAGCATCTTGGACTATAATAAAAAAGAAATATCTATTTAATACAAACCTTTAAATTCTAAAGTTATGAAATTTTTGACAGATGAGAAATTGGTGATTGTCGGTGCTGCCGGTATGATTGGTTCAAACATGGCTCAGTCTGCCTTGATGATGGGCTTGACAAGCAACCTCTGCCTCTATGATGTATTCTCTCCCGAGGGTGTTGCCGAGGAGATGCGTCAGAGCGGTTTCGACAATGTGAATATCACAGCAACAACTGATGTTGCCGAGGCATTCAAGGATGCAAAATATATCATCTCTTCAGGTGGTGCTCCACGCAAGGAGGGTATGACACGCGAGGATTTGCTCGCAGGTAACTGCAAGATTGCCGAGGAACTCGGTAAGAACATCAAGACATACTGCCCCGATGTAAAGCATGTGGTTATCATCTTCAACCCTGCCGATTTGACAGGTCTTGTAACATTGCTCTATTCAGGTTTGAAACCGGGTCAGGTTACAACACTCGCAGGTCTCGACTCAACACGTTTGCAGAACGCTCTTGCAAAGAAGTTCGGCGTGATGATGAACGAGGTTACAGGTTGTGCAACATACGGTGGTCACGGTGAGCAGATGGCAGTGTTCGGCAGCGCAGTTAAGATTGCCGGCAAGCCTTTGACAGACATCATCGGTACAGCAGAGTTCCCCGAAGAGGAGTGGGAGCAGATGAAGAAAGACGTTACACAGGGTGGTGCAGCTATCATCAAGCTCCGTGGCCGTTCTTCATTCCAGAGCCCTTCATACCTCTCAGTTGAGATGATTCGCTCAGTTATGGGTGGTGAGAAGTTCCGTTTCCCTGCAGGTACATACGTATCAAACGAGAAGTACAACCACATCATGATGGCTATGGATACAGTTCTCGACGTTAACGGTTGCTCATACAAGATGCCTGTTGGTACACCTGAGGAACTCGCTAAGCTCGACGCAAGCTACGAGCACCTCTGCAAGATGCGTGACGAGCTTGTAACTTTGAACATCGTTCCTGCTATTTCAGAGTGGAGTTCAATCAATCCTAACCTCTAATTCTGATAAATCTTTTGGAATACTTATGTTGGGGACTGCGTTGCAGTCTCCAACTTTTTTTGTGTGGGGCAAAATGATGATGACATCACAGCGGTTTGTCCATGGGGTCTTGTCGTGTATGGGCGATTTTGTTTGCCGGCAGCAAAAAATAAAGGATGCAACCAAATGGTTGCATCCTTTATTTTAAAACCTTCGTTGGTATGCTTACGCTTTAATCTCTTTAATACGAGCCTTCTTACCTGTAAGAGCACGCAAGTAGTAAAGTTTAGCACGACGAACACGACCACGCTTGTTAACAGTGATGCTGTCGATAGCAGGTGAGTTCAATGGGAAGATACGCTCAACGCCTACAGTACCTGACATCTTACGTACTGTGAAACGCTTCTCGTTACCGTGACCGCTGATACGGATAACAACACCACGATACATCTGGATACGCTCTTTTGTTCCCTCGATGATTTTGTAAGCTACTGTGATAGTGTCACCTGGGTGAAACTCCATTTCACGCTTTACGTCAGTAGCAAATGCTTCTTTAGCAATTTTAATTAAATCCATTTTTTGATTTGTTAAATTGTTCAATCATTCATGCGCAACATATCAAGTTACTCTTCCTTGACAGCGATTACGCCGAAAGCGGGGCAAAGATACTTCAATTTTCTTGTTTTACCAAACATTGCTCTTTATTTTGATTCAAAATTGCATTTTAGAGTGATAAACACTACTTTTGTCACCAAAATCACGAAGCTATGAAAAAAGTCTCATTATTGCTTTTTGTTTTGTCGGTGATTGTCATCATCGGTGCTTTATATTACCCGTCACAGCCGCAAGTTGCGGTTTCTGCAGGTAATATAAGGGTTGTCGCCATGGATTGTGACAGCGGTGCAGTCAAAGTTAGGGAGTTGCTCGATTATGGTCTGGAAAAGGTTGATGAGATAAAACGTCCCGTTATCGGTGAGGCGGCTGTGCCCCTTGAAAGGTATCAACCCGAAAGTCCATTGATGAATTTTGCCGCCGATGCTCTTCTTGAAATGGCTAAACGTCAGAGCAACGAGGAAATAGATATAGCAATTACCAATAAAGGCGGATTGCGTAGCGAAATACAACAAGGTGAGATAACCTTCGGTGATATATACAATGTCTTTTCTTTTGAGAATACCCTTGCTTTGCTCACCTTGTCAGGAGAGGAACTCTTGCAATTATGTGGCGAGATTGCAGCTGTCGGAGGAGAGGCTGTCAGCGGTATGAGAATGGAGATGACATCGCAAGGTGAGCTTGTGTCGGTGTATGTCGGAGATGAACCGGTTGACAAATTATCTGAATATCGTATTGCAACATCCGATTATCTTTCTCAAGGCAACGACAAACTTACAGCCCTTGCACTTGGAAAAAATCGCCGAATATATAGTGATATTACAATTCGCGACCTTATGGTGCAGTATATCAAAGAACTTACACAGCGTGGGGAGAAACTCTCGGCACAGTGTGACGGTAGAATCAGAATAATTGATTGATGCTATGAAGAATCTGTATGTAATATTTTTCGTGCTGCTCTTTTCGGCTTGCAATCATCCCGCAAGTCAGTTGACAATTCTGCACACAAACGATACCCACAGCTGTATCACAGCGGAAAAGGACGGCGGAGCCGGTGTCATGAACCGTGCATTGCTCATAGAACAAATTGCCGACTCTGTAGGTCGTGACAATCTCCTGCTGTTTGATTGCGGCGACTTTTCTCAAGGTTCGCTCTTTTATAATATTTTCAAAGGTGAGATTGAGATAAAAATGATGAACGCCATGGGGTATGATGCCTGTACAATCGGTAACCACGAATTTGACTTTGGTCTTGAAAATATGGCTCGCCTGTTTGCTATGGCTGAATTTCCTGTGGTATGCGCCAATTATGACTTTACAGGTACGGCGTGTGAAGGATTGGTGAAACCTTATGTCGTAATCAGAAAAGGAGGTCGCAGAATAGGTATTTTCGGTTTGTCGCCCGCGCTTCAGGGGCTTGTTGCAAAAGAGAATTATGCGGGAGTACGTTTTATATCTCCGTTGCTTGCCGCCAAGGATGCAGTCGATGCTCTAAAAACTCAAGGATGCGACGCTATAATATGTCTTTCGCATCTTGGTTGGCAGATGCCCGGTGAATATAACGATGAAGTCCTGGCAACGTCAACATCCGGAATAGATGTTATTCTCGGTGGTCATTCACATAATTATTTTGAACAGCCTGTATCATATATGAACAGCGACGGAGAGAGTGTCCTTGTTCAGCAGATGGGAAAGAACGGACGTTATCTCGGTTGGGTCAACCTTTCGTTCAAATGATTTGAAACTTTTTGTTTTCAATGTAATAATGCTCAAATGAGGAGTGCTTTGGAAAGGAACCGGTTTATATAATAGACGATTGTCTTAAATAATGTGAATAGACATGTTTGTTCTGTAAATTATATTATCTTCGCGAAGTACAATAAAGACTATTAATTTTAAAACATATAAAAATGAGATTCTTATCAATTCTTGCTTTGTCGGTATTTGCGTTGACCGTTACTGCACAGAGCTACACTGTTACAGGAAAAATCGATGCCAAGTATAATGGCAAGCAGATGTGCATCACAGAGCAAAATATCGTTGTTGATACCGTAGTTATTGCTGATGGCGCTTTTGAGTTCAAACGAAATATTGCAGACCAGACCTTGGGCAGGGTTTTTATACCCGGCAACCGTCGCGTTGTGGCTGATGTCATAACTTCTCCCGGTGCAAACGTTGTTGTTGACTTTACACAGAATCCCGTGTCTGTAACCGACAATGGCGGTCTTAACGACAAACGCATTGAACTTAACAAGGAGGTAATGACAGCCGGCAATGCCGTAAATGCAAAGATACAGCAGTTGCAGTCACAGGGTATGGCTCCTAACGATATTCAGGCTGCAGTCAATGCTGATATTGAGGCTGTTTATGATATCTATCGCAAAGCTATCGAGGATAACAAGGACAACATGTTCGGTGCATATATTCTTGGCACTGTGGCAGAGGAGTTCTATCCCTCTCTTGGCGCTCTCGATACAATGATAGGTAAGGTGAAATATGCTGCAAAGAATCCTGATGTAATGATGGTGCGTGAGAATCTTCTTAAGGCTGAAAAGACTCAGCCGGGCAAGATGTTTGTCGATTTCGGTGGTTTCACCGTTGATGGCAAGCCTGTAAAATTGTCCGATCATGTAGGCAAGGGCAAATATGTTCTTGTGGATTTCTGGGCATCATGGTGCGGTCCTTGCAAGGCTGAGATTCCTAACCTCATTGAATTGCAGAACAAGTTCGGTGGCGACAAGTTTACAGTCATCGGTGTGAATGTCTGGGATGAAGAGGATAAGTTCAAGGCTTCTCTCACAGCCGAGGGTATCAACTATCCGCAGATATTCATTCCGCGCGACAATAAGGACGATGCAACGGCATTGTACGGTATCAGAGGTATTCCGCAGATTATCCTTTTCGGTCCCGACGGTATAATCGTTCAGCGTAACCTGCGAGGCGATGCAATGAAGAAGCTTGTTGAGGAAAAGGTTAAGTAATCAGATAAAATTCAGAGGTGCCCGCGGGCACCTCTGAATTTTATCTGACTATCATTGTATATATCCAATATGCCACTACGGCAATCAGCGTTATGATTGTGGCTTTTGTTATGAAATGCAATATATTCTTCATGGCAGGTGGTAAATTAAAAGAGACTGGGTCAATTATGGCGCAGTCTCTTTGGTTTTTGTTTCTGATACTTTGATTATCCCTCGTGGATAGCCTCTGAAGGACAAACACTTGCGCAACTACCGCAGTCGATGCACAATTCAGGGTTGATTGAATACTTCTCACCCTCAGAAATAGCACCCTGAGGACACTCGTCGATACATGTACCGCAAGCAACGCAGTCGTCTGAAATTACGTAAGCCATAATATTAAAGTTTAAGTTTGTATTATCCGCCACGAAGATACTATTTTTTTGGTATCAGCAATCGTTAGTCGCAAAATTTAACATATTTTTATGCTAATATCTTTTTTTTGCCCTTATGGCAATAAGTTTTGTCTGCTCGCGTTATATGTATGATGTATAAAAAGATTATCCACATATTGTTGCTTCTTGCATTGCCGTTGTCGGTATTTTCGCAGGAACGTAAGGTGCAGAACAAACCGTATATCGATTATCGCCGTCTGCATTACGGATTCTTTGTGGGTACTCATTTTCAGGACATGGAGTTTGTGAACAACGGCTTTGTAACAGAGAATGGCGAAATGTGGTATGCCGATATTGCCGGATACAGTCCGGGATTGAGTGTCGGTGTGCTTGCCGATTTGCGCTTGAATAATCATTTCTCGTTGCGCGTTTTGCCGACAATGCACTTCGGACAGAACAATGTGCAGCTCCGCGAGCAGAACAGTGGCGAGGTCTCACGCCAGCAAATCAAGACAACATACATAGCCGTGCCTGTTCATGTAAAGATTGCTGCCGAACGTTTCAATAACTATCGTCCTTATATCACCGTCGGAGCAAGCCCCATGGTCAATCTCACTGTAAAAAAACAGAAACAACTGCTTGTCAAACGCTTTGACACAATGGTAGAGGTCGGATTCGGTTGTGATTTCTATCTGCCTTTTTTCAAGCTTATCCCGGAACTGAAATTCTCTTTCAGTCCGTTGAATATATTGCATAAGGAACGTAAGGACCTGCTCGATGCCAATCTGCTCAAATACACACAGTCGCTCGACGGAATGTCAAGCAAAATGATAACCCTTTCATTCTATTTCGAATAGTTTTTTATGTCACGTAACAATAAGTTGCTCTACGTTCATGGTTTTGCCTCTTCGGGCAGTTCCGGAACAGTGATGACCTTGCGTCGTCACCTTGATTCATGGCGTGTTATAGCCCCTGATTTGCCTGTCGATCCGTTCGATGCGCTTGAAATGTTGCGTGAAATAGTGGAGAAAGAGCAACCCGATGTGGTTGTGGGTACATCCATGGGTGGAATGTTTACCCAGCAGTTGTGGGGTGTTCCCCGAATAATAGTCAATCCCTCGTTTGAAATGTCGCGCTCGTTGCTTTTCGGCAAGATGGGGCGTAACAAATATATGTCCAAACGTCAGGACGGAGCAACGGAATTCCGTATTGACAAAGCTGTTGTCGAGCGTTTCAAACTGATGGAAAAGAGTCAGTTCGATGGTGTCAACGATGCCGAAAAGGAGCTTGTAACCGCCCTCTTTGGCGATAAGGACCCTGTTGTGAATTTCTATCCTCTGGTTGCCGAACTTTACGGCACGGAGCGTTGCATACATTTTAATGGAGAACATCGTCTTAATGATGAGGTCGTTAAAAAAGTACTTATTCCTATAATCAATAAGTATGTAAAGGACGACGACGCGCAGAACTATTTCTATTGATAATTGTTGTTAAAAAAGCCTTTCTTCAGCAGTCGCAACTGATAAACATTGTTTATTAGCTCTCTTTATAGTATCTTTGCACATAACAGCAAAGATATTTTTGTTTATAAGTGAATTTCCTTTTTGCCATAATAATGTTATTTGCAATGCCGGAGGGTGAGAAAATCGATTCGGTGTTGTTGCAGGCTGTGGATATTGTTTCATCGGTGAAAATTTCCGATGATGAGGCTTCGAGTGCATATTCCACAACCACCCTCCGTCGTGCCGATATTGAGAACCGCCATATAAGTTCTGTAAAGGAACTATCCGCAATTGCCCCCAATTTCTATCAACCCGATTATGGTTCGCGCATGACATCTTCGATGTATGTGCGTGGATTCGGTTCGCGTATCGACCAGCCTGTGGTTGGTATGAATATAGACGGCGTTCCTGTTATGAACAAGAACAATTACGATTTCGAACTCTTTGACATCGACCGTGTTCAGGTGATGCGCGGAGCGCATGGGTTGCTTTATGGTCGCAATACATCGGGTGGGGCGATAAACCTATACACAATGTCGCCTCTTAATTTCCAGGGCAAGCGTTTTACGCTTGAGTATGGAAGTGCCAACAATGTGCGTGTCAAGGCATCGCACTATGCTGCTCCGAGCAACAGGTTCGGTTGGGCTGTGAGCGTGTTGTATAACCACAGCGACGGCTATTTCATGAATAAGGAACTTGGAAAGAATTGTGACGGTGGCGATAACGGTGCTTTGCGTCTGCGTCTGCAGTGGCTACCCGGTGACGATTGGAGCATAGACAACACTCTTTCCGCAGGTTATACGGCAGAGGGCGGTTGGGCATACAGGCACTATAATCCTGCCGATAAAACACTCGCTCCGGTGGCATATAACGATGAATGTTCATATAAAAGATTAAATATCTCCGAAGGGCTTGTTGTAAAGCGCGCTTTTGACTGGGGCGCAATTTCTTCTACAACGGGTTATCAATATGTCGATGACCGCATGCGTCTCGACAATGATTTTCTGCCGCTCGACTACTTCTCTATGGGGCAGTATCAAAAAGAACACTCATTGACTCAGGAGTTCGTGGTTAAGGCAGATGATTTGGGTGCATTCAATATTTTGGGAGGTTTGTTTGGTTTCTTCAAACATAACAATATGTCCGCACCGGTGCATTTCAAGCAATACGGCATAGACAATCTTATTCTTAAAAATGCCAATGAAGAGTGGTACTACAGCCTTGACAATGGTACAAGAGAACTCTCTTTTAAAGAGGATAACTTTGTTATTTACGACGATTTTGTTATTCCGGCATTCGGCGTGGCAGCATTTGTGCAGGGAGGCTTTTCATTGAATGGCTTTGATGTAAAAGCCGGATTGCGTGTGGATTATGAATATTCGTCAATGAGCTATGACTGCCATTCGACCGTACATTACAGCACATACAAGGATATTGCCGGTTACGAGGTTATGAATACCGTTTTTAAAGGGCAAAAGGCTGTCGATGCGTTGGTGCTGTTGCCAAGTCTGTCAGTGTCGTACGGTGGCGATTGGGGTAATGTATATGCCTCGGCGCGTAAAGGTTTTAAGGCAGGAGGTTTCAACACTCAGTTGTTCTCCGATATTCTCAAACAGAAAATGATGAATAGCTTTGTAGGCAGCGATGACGATATTGATGCCTCTTCCACCGTGTATAAACCGGAAACAAATTGGACAATTGAATTGGGTACGCATCTGTCTCCGCTCGATAGCAAGAAGCTCGAGATTATGGCATCGCTCTTTTACATCGATTGCAGTAACCAGCAGCTCACAACCTTCCCCGATGGTGGCACCGGTCGCATGATGTCGAATGCCGGACGTTCGTTCAGTGCAGGAGCAGAGTTTTCTGCCCGTTATGTATTGGGAAATATTACTTTTGATGCCGGCTTCGGTTACACTCATGCCAAATTCATCAAATACAATCGTGGCGATGCTGATTTGTCGGGAAGGATACTGCCATACGCTCCGCGTGAAACCTATTCTTTGAATGTTGCCTATCGTTTGCCTGTGCCACGTAGTTTTGCCAACTTTTTTGTGCTTAACGTGGGTTGGAACGGAGTAGGGCGCACCTATTGGAACGAGGAAAATACATTGTCACAGCCGTTCTATAGTCTGCTGTCGGCATCTCTTGCGTGGGAAAAAGGGCATTGGGGTGTGTCGCTGTGGGGTAAAAATCTGTTGAACGAAAAATACAATACATTCTATTTCCGTTCCATCGGCAACGATTTCTTTGCGCAAGGCAAGCCGTTGCATTTTGGAATTTCAATGCATATAAATTTGTAATTAAATATGAGAAAAATAATATATTTGCTTCCTGTTCTGTTGTTTCTGCAATCGTGTGTCGATAACAGCAAAACATTTCCTGAGGACGCCGACGGCGTATTTTATGGCGACCTTATAGTCGATGACTACACCGATAAGCATGTGGGAATATCCGTTACCAAACGTCCCGATAGCACTGTAGATATATTCTTTAATAATGTCAAGTTCGCGACAATGATGCCGGTTAGAATCGATATAACGGTAAAGGGTGTCCCGGCAAATGAAAATGAGGATATACTCAGCTTTACAGCGTTGGATATCGACCCTTATGTGAATAAAGAGGCTAATCCTCAGTCGGAATACCGTTTTGCCGAAATATCCGGTACGGTAAAGGGCAAGGAACTTGTTCTTTCTGCAAGAATGGCAGATAATTTGAAGCCATCCCGCGCCGGCAAGAGGTTCAGTTTTAGAGGAACGTGTAAGTGATAAACTATGAAAATGATATGAAAAAAATTGTTTCTATTGTTATTGCATTGGCTTTCAGCATAGCTGCATCGGCACAACTGAAAGCACGTTGGGGAAGTATCGATATACGCTATCCTTTGGATTGCAAAACCGAGGTCGGCGATTTCAGGGTGAACACTGTGGCTGCATGGCGCGGTGAGCGTGTGAATCTGCAACTTGTCGTGACAAACGAGTACAGCGAAAAGGATTGCTCTGTAGAATATAGATTCAGTGACCTCAAGCAGGGTCGTGATGTCATTTCTGCCTCGAATGTCGTAGGCGGTTTTGTGCAGCCTGTCATCACCGACAAGTTTACCGGCTGTGGCAAGCACGCGGTAGATGCCCATGGCGAGGAGCTTGTTGCCGACCGTATAACAGATACAAATCCCACAGTTCTTGATGCAGGTTCTTGTCGAGGCTTGTGGCTTACGGTACAAGTGCCGCAGGATGCAGAGCCGGGTACATATAAAGGATATGTAGAGCTTGTCAGCAATGGTAAAAAGAATAAGTATGAATACTTTGTGAATGTCGCCAACTGGCAGTTGCCGGCTCCAAAGGAGTGGAGTTTTCATCTCGACCTTTGGCAGAATCCGTACGCTGTGGCACGTGTACACAACGTGGAACTATGGAGCAAAGAGCATTTCGATGTGTTGCGTCCATATATGCTCAAACTTGCATCGGCTGGTCAAAAAGCCATTACTGCCACCCTTATCGACCGTCCTTGGGACGGACAGACATACGACCCCTTCGGCAGCATGGTCACTTGGGTGAAGAAAGCCGACGGCACATGGTGGTACGATTTTACAATCTTCGACCGTTGGGTGGAATTCATGATGTCATGCGGCATCGACAAGGAGATAACCTGTTTCTCGATGATTCCATGGAAACTTTCATTCCGTTATTACGACCAGGCAAGCCACTCACACAAATATATAAACTGCGCGCCCGGTGAAGAGGCTTACGCGCAATTCTGGGGTGGAATGCTAAGTGCCTTCTCTGCGCACTTGAAGGAGAAAGGGTGGTTCGATAAAACATTTATCTCAATGGACGAACGCAGTCTGCAACAGATGCAGGCGGCTATCAAGGTGATTAAGGAGTATGCTCCGGGAATGAAAATTTCAATGGCAGGCAACTACCACCCCGAAATAGAGGCAGATATTCACGACTATTGCCTCGATATCTTTGCATACGGTGCATATACTCCCGAACTGTTGGCACAGCGCAGGGCGCAGGGTAAGGTTTCGACCTATTACACCTGTTGCAGTGCGGAATACCCCAATCTCTTTACCTTTTCTGCGCCTGCCGATGCTGCATTTATAGCACTTGAGGCTTTAAAAAAGGGGCTTGACGGTTATCTACGTTGGGCATATAACAGTTGGACAGTAAGTCCCGAAGAGGATTCTCGTTTCACCGCATGGCCTGCCGGCGACACATATGTCATTTATCCTTTCAGCGTAAGTTCAATCCGTTGGGAACGTCTTGTACAGGGTATTCAGCTGTTTGAGAAATATAAGATAAGACTTGCCGCTGCAAAAGCCGAAGGCAATACAGAGCATGTGACAGAACTTGAGAAACTGCTTGAAGATATTGATTTGAAAAAAATATCTACCGACAGCGGGCGTATGGTCGGTACTTTCAGTGAGGATTTAGGAGCAATATGATAAATAAAATAATATATAAAGATATGGAAATAACAAAAACGATTAAATATGTAGGTGTCGATGACCTTGATATCGACCTTTTTGAGAGCCAATATGTGGTGCCTGAGGGTATGGCGTATAATTCATATATAATCCTCGATGAAAAGGTGGCAATTATGGATACTGCCGATGCGCGCAAGCGTGTGGAGTGGTGGGCAAACGTGGAGAATGTTCTTGCCGGCAGAACCCCCGACTATCTTGTCGTGCAACATGTGGAACCGGACCATGCTTCGCTCGTTGCTGAAGTGTTGGAGAAATACCCTGCATTGAAAGTTGTTGCAACTGCAAAGGCAGTGCAGATGATGCCACAGTTCTTTCCTGCAGCCGATTTTGCCGAGCGCACAATTGCGGTAAAAGAGGGTGACACCCTGCCGTTAGGAAGCCACACATTGCAGTTCTTTACCGCACCTATGGTACATTGGCCCGAGGTTATGGTATGCTACGAGCAGAGCGAGAAAGTTCTTTTCTCTGCCGACGGCTTTGGCAAGTTCGGTGCGTTGTGCAATGGTGGTTCATGGGAATGCGAGGCTCGTCGTTACTACTTCAATATATGCGGTAAATACGGTCTGCAGGTGCAGGCATTGTTAAAGAAAGCTGCAACACTCGATATTAATATCATATGCCCTTTGCATGGTCCTGTGCTCACTGAGAATCTTGGTCATTACATAGCTCTTTACGATACATGGAGCAAATATGAACCCGAGACAGAGGGCGTTTTTGTAGCATACGCTTCAATTCATGGCGGAACAGCCGTCGCGGCAAACAGGCTTGCAGAGATGTTGCGCGAAAAAGGTGCAAAAAAGGTTGTTGTGACCGACCTTTCACGTTGTGACATGGCTGAGGCTGTGGAGGACGCATTCCGTTACAGCCACATGGTGGTGTGTGCCGCTTCGTACGATGCCGATGTATTCCCACCGATGCACGACTTCCTGCATCACTTGAAAATCAAGAATTTTCAGAACCGCAAGGTGGCAATAATGGAGAACGGCTCTTGGGCTCCCACTGCCGGTCGTGTAATGCGTGGTATGCTTGAAAGCATGAAGAATATTGAAATTGTAGAGCCAATGGTAACAATCCGCTCCCGAATGAACGATGGTGATGCCCCGGCAATGGAGCAACTGGCAAGTAACTTATTGGCATAAAAAAGCATATCTTTTACAAAAATGAGCAATTACAAATGTGGTTGCTCATTTTTGTGTTTTACTTTTTAACAGTCACATTTTTAAGTAAATCTTTGTTATTATAAATTAAAAGACCTACTTTTGTTCATTGAAAAGGTGTGCCTTTATGGTGCGTGTTATTTTGTGGTATAGATAAAAATCAAAACTTAATACTAACAATTTAAAACTAATTCAATGAAAAAGATTTTCTTTATGTTGGTCTCTTTCTTGTGCATGGCATTTGCCGCACAGGCGCAGACAGCAGTAACAGAACTCTCGCAGTTGAGTAACAACAAGGTTTACACATTGCGTAGTGCTCGTGCATTCTTGTTTTACAGCAACGAGTTGCCGGGCGAAATTTGCAGTAGCACCGGTAAAAAAGTAGGAACTGTTACAAGAGACAATGCCGATCCGGCGCAGTTGTTCCGTATCGAAAAGAATGGTTCAAACTACTATCTCTACAGCCTTGGTGCAGAAAAGTACGTAAGCTCAAACGGTAGCTATACAGCAACAGCAACATCTGCACTTTCTCTTACAAAAGTTGGTGGCAGTTATCCTTGGAAGCTCACTATCGGCGGTAACGGTATGAACTCACAAGAACCGACCCAGTGGGATTCTGGTATTATGGTTAACAGTTGGACAACTACTGATGCCGGTAACTGTTATATCATTGAAGAGGGTGTAGCTCCTGTATCAGAATTCACAGTGACAGTTCTTGGAACAGAGGAATCTATGGCAGGTGTTGTCATTGCCGATAAGGAGTACAAGAACGGCGACAAGGTTTCTGTTGATTTCGTGCTCAAGAGAAGCCATTTGAAGGCTAACAATGTTGAGGGTAAGATTGCTTCGGCTAACATCGACGGCTCAAATATCTATGTAAGCTACTTCGAGGGTGATACAAAGTTCTATACCATCCAGAATGGTAAGGGTGGCTATGTAAGCATGAATCTTGATTACCGCAATGGTGCAACCCTCATGCTCTCAAATAAGAACACTCCGCGCGACAACCAGGGACTTTGGGCTTTTGTAGAGCAGAGCAAAGATGTTTACAAGGTGTATAACTACTCGACAGGTCTTGCCAAAGTTCTTGGTATGACCGGTACAGAGGCTGGAGCGCGCGCTACAATGGTGGATCCTGAATCTACAAGCCACGTGGTGCTTTATACCGGTACATTCAATTTCGGTAGCACAACAGAGCCTTCATACATCAAGCAGAATGGTACATCAAGCCAGTATTGGAACGACAGAGATAGCTATTTGGCACTTTGGAACAGTACCGGTGCTATCGGTGATACAGGTAGTAAGTTCTTCCTTGACGAAGCTGAGGTTGCCGATTTCCCCGATGAGTACATCCACGAGATTTCAGAAATCGAGGGTGTTACTTCATTCTCTCCAAAGAATCCTAACACATTGTGGTACACCACATCTGCTGAGGCTGCAGGCGTAAGCTATCCTTGGATGGAATATGCATTGCCTCTCGGTAACGGTGAGCTTGGCTGTATGGTATTCGGCGGTGTACGCACAGAGGAACTCCAGTTCAACGAAAAGACACTTTGGAGCGGTCCTGCAAACGTTGTAGATGTTGCTGGTGGTAACCGTACTTTCATGAACTTCGGTTCACTGTTCATTACAAACAACGACAACACCGTTTATGAAGGTGTAACAGACTATGTACGTTACCTCGACATCGAAGAGGGTATTGCCGGCGTAGAGTTCAAGAATTTGAACGGTACAAAGCAGATTCGCAAGTACTTCAGTTCTGCTCCCGACCAGGTAATCGCAGGTCAGTACAAGAGCGAGGGTGCAGATAAACTCAACCTTACATTTATGTTGGAGCCCGGTACAGGTATCGGTGCCAATGCAGTTGCATACAACGCTGACGGTACTGCTGAATTTACCGGTGCAATGACATCGGTTAACTATGCTGCACGTTTGCATATTGTTGCAAGCGAAGGTGCAACAGTGACAGCTTCTGCAAGAGGCATCACCGTTAAGGACGCAACAGAGGTTACATTCTACCTCAAGGGGGCTACCAACTTCAACGGTGACATGGAAGTTCTCAACAACTACTTTACAACAGAAACTCCTGCCCAGGTCAGCGAGCGTGCAAAGGGTGAAATCGAAAAGGCTATCGTCAAGGGCTTTGATGCTGTTGAGACTGACCACATTGCCGACTTCACAGCAATCACCAAACGCATGACATTTGACCTTGGTCTTGAAACTCCAAAGGTAGATACAAAGACATTGGTTGATGGTTACTTCCCTAACAATACAAATGCTAACAGCACAGAGAACGACCACTTGTTCCTTGAGCAGTTGTATTTCCACTATGGACGTTATTTGGCAATCAGTTCTAACCGCAAACCTATTGCGGCTCCTAACAACCTTCAGGGTATTTGGAACGACCGTGGTGCCGATTCTCCTTGGAACTCAGACGTTCACACAAACATCAATATCCAGATGAACTACTGGCCAACAGAAATCACTAACCTTTCAGACCTTCACAAGCCATTCGTGAACTTCATTATCCGTGGTGCACAGAGCGAGGGTTGGAAGGCTGTAGGTACAAAATACAATGCCGGTTATGGTTGGAGCGTGCTCACTGAAACTTCACTCTACAATAGTATGAGTACTTGGGGTGACAACTACCTTGTAGCCAACGTATGGTACACAAGCCACTTGTGGACACACTATCGTTATACACAGGATAAGGAGTTCTTGCGCAAGGCATTCCCTGTAATGTGGGATTGTGCAGAGTTCTGGTTCCACCGTTTGATTAAGGACCGCAGAGTAAAGGACGGTACATGGGTTGCTCCGGACGAGTTCAGTGCCGAGCAACACGGAAACGAGAAAGAAGACGGTACAGCTCACGCGCAGCAGATGATCAGCTACCTCTTTGAGAATATCGCTGAGGCTATTGAGATTCTTGGTGCAAATACATTGAACCTTTCACAGGCAGACCTTGACAAACTCAATGATTATCTCGAAAATACCGACAAGGGCTTGCATACAGAGGTGTATGATGGCGGTTGGGGTAATCCTTTCAACGGCGTGAAGAAAGGTGAGGAACTGCTCCGCGAGTGGAAGTACTCTCCATATAGCGTTGGTGAAAAAGGTCACCGTCACATTTCTCACTTGATGGCTCTCTTCCCAATGGACCAGATTACTCCTGAGAGTGACTACTTTGTACCGGCTGTCAATGCTCTCAAACATCGTGGTGATGCCGCTACAGGTTGGTCAATGGGTTGGAAGGTTAACCTCTGGGCACGCGCTCAGGATGGCGACCATGCTCACATCATCATCAAGAACGCATTGAAGCACTCAACAACATACGGAACAGACCAGGGTCAGGGCGGTATCTACTACAATCTCTTCGACTCACATGCTCCATTCCAGATTGACGGTAACTTTGGTGTATGCTCAGGTATCGCTGAAATGTTGTTGCAGAGCGCACACGGTTATATCAACATCCTTCCTGCATTGCCTGCCGTTTGGAACAAGACCGGTAAGGTTACAGGTATGAAGGCTATGGGTAACTTCACTGTCGATTTCAACTGGAAAGAAGGCAAGTGTCAGGCTGCGAAGATTGTAAGCAACGCAGGTGCTGAACTTAAGGTACGTTGCAACCGTGGTGCAATGGATATTGCAAAGGCACGCATTACAGTAGATGGCAAACCGGTTGCCGTAACAGTTGATAAGCATGGCATCGCAACAATTCCTTGCGCAAAGGATGCTGTTGTAGAGATTGACTTCACAACAGAGACCGCTATCGAGGCTGTTGCTGCAGAGTCTGTAAAGAACGGTGCAATCTATGACATCCAGGGTCGTCGTGTAAACGAGGTTGCAAGCAATCAGGTTTACATCCAGAACGGCGTAAAAAGAGTGTCTAAGTGATATATAAATATATTTTTAACAAACAGGAGAGCAACTAACGCATGCTCTCCTGTTTGTTAATATAAAAATATGTAATATATTTGCCAAAAATGTGTAAACTTATTACTTTATAACTAATTATAATTATGAAAAAATTAATGTTTTTTGCTGTGTCATTCTTCCTTACAATGGGTGTGATGGCACAAATTGATACGAATAAAGAGTATCGTATCAAGTCAAAAGATGATGGTAAGTATTTGACCATTGGTGCATCAAATGCAAATACTCACGGTCATGTTTATGGTGATGTTATGGATGTGGATAATCTGGACCAGATATTTACATTCATTGAAGCAGGTGAGGGTCAATATTACCTGAAATCTGCTACAGGCAAATACTTCTCTTACTATGGAACCGGTCAGGGATGGAACGTAAACTACTCAGCCAGCGAAAGTCAAGCGTTAGCAATGACTTTTGAGTCTGCCGGAGAGAATCTTTACACAATCAAGTGTTATAATGCTGCAAAATTCGGATATAAATACTTTAAGTATGAGTATGTAGGTGCATCCGGCAAAAGCCATCCTTTCTGTGATGCAGATGCAGGTGCTATATGGGAGCTTGAGCCAAATATTACAGGAGATATCAATATTATAGTGCTTGGAACTGCTGATGCGGCTGCAGGTGTTGTATATGACGGTAATGAATACAAGAATGGTGCAATTTTAAATGCTAAAAGCTCTGTTAGCAAAGCAGACTTTAGTGCAATGCCTGTGGACGGTATGCATTCTGTTGTAAATTTCGAAGGAAACAATGTCTATGTAAGCTACTTTAGTAATAGTACCAAGTTCTATATTGTGAAAAACCATCCTGCTGATGCTAACTACATGAGTTTGAATCCTGATTATTGCAATGGTGCAAACTTGAAATTGACAAACAGAATTATGCCGCAGGATAACCGTGGTCTGTGGGCTTTCGAGGAGCAGAGCGACGGCGGTTACAAAATATACAACTACTCAACCGGACTTACAAAGGTGTTGGGAATGACAGGTAGTGGCGCAGATGCCCGTGCATCTATGGTTGACCCTAATGCTACTTCTCATTATATTGTTTTTGACGGTACAATAAACCTTAATGGCGAAGCTTCAAATATAAAGATCAAAGGTTCTGACAACAACTATTGGAACAAAAGAAACGATGGTAACGGTGGCGGACACCTTGCCTTGTGGGATGATGCAGCAGCCAAGGCTGACGATGGAAGTACATTCTTTGTGAACGAGGTTGACTATACCATGTTCCCCGATGAATATAAATTTGAATATACTCCCGTGAATGCCAATACATTATGGTACACTACATCGTCAAAAACCGCAGGAGCAAGTAATCCATGGCAAGAGTATGCATTGCCTCTCGGTAACGGAGAACTTGGATGTATGGTGTTCGGCGAGGTACAGAAAGAGGAAATTCAGTTTAACGAGAAGACACTTTGGAGTGGTGAGGCAAACAAGATTGGTGCCGGCGGCGGTGACCGTACATTCGTAAACTTCGGTTCTCTGTTCATTACCGACAATAATTCTCAGGGTGTTATTGATTATGTGCGTTATCTCGACCTCGAAGAGGGTATTGCAGGTGTTGAGTTCATTAAGAATAACGGAACAAAACAGGTGCGCAGATACTTCAGCTCAGCTCCCGATTCTGTTATTGTGATTAATTACCGAAACGAGGGTAGCGAGAAATTGAATCTTACATTCAGCCTTACACCATGCAATGATATCAGTGCAAGCAGCGTGAAATATGAAAATGGAACAGCATCGTTTACCGGAGCCATGGAGGCTGTGAAGTATGCTGCACGTGTGCATGTAGCTGCCGACAACGATGCAACAGTAAGCACTGCTTCGAACGGAATAACAGTAAGCAATGCAACAGAGGTTACTTTCTTCCTCAAAGGTGGTACAAACTTCAATGGTGATATGAATGTCTATGACAACTATTTTACCAATGAGGATCAGAATGATGTGAACAATCGTATCAAGGCAGAACTTGAAGTTGTAGCAGCTAAAGATTATCAAGCTATTGAGGCTGCACATGTTGCCGATTTTACAGAAATCACTAACCGCATGATATTCGACCTTGGTCTTGAAACTCCAAAGGTGGATACAAAGACTTTGGTTGATAACTACTATCCTAATAATCAAGATGGAAATAGTACAGAGAACGACCACCTGTTCCTTGAGCAGTTGTATTTCCACTATGGACGTTATTTGGCAATCAGCTCAAACCGCAAGCCAATCGCCGCTCCTAATAACTTGCAGGGTATTTGGAATAACCTTGGACGTCAGGCATCCCATGGAGTATGGAACTCGGATATCCACACCAATATCAACATCCAGATGAACTATTGGCCTACAGAGGTTACAAACCTCAGCGACCTTCACAAGCCATTCTTGAACTTCATCATTCGTGGTGCACAGAGCGAGGGTTGGAAGAAAGTTGCCCAGCAGTATAATAACGGCAGTCCCGGCTGGAGCGTGCTCACAGAGTCTTCACTCTACAACAGTATGAGTACATGGGGTAATAACTATCTTGTAGCCAACGTATGGTACACAAGCCACTTGTGGACACACTATCGCTATACACAGGATGAGGAATTCTTGCGCAAGGCATTCCCGGTAATGTGGTCATGTGCAGAATTCTGGTTCCACCGTCTGAAGAGTGTCAATGGCGAGTATCTTGCTCCAAACGAGTATTCACCGGAACATGGTCCCGGTCACGGCAATACCAAAGGTGAGGACGGTACAGCCCATGCACAGCAGATGATAAGCTATCTGTTCCAGAATCTTAAGGATGCTATCGACATTCTTGGTGCAAACACATTGGATATTTCAGAGGCTGACATCGCAAAATTGAACGACTATCTTGCAAAGACCGACAAGGGACTTGCAACTGAGACTTGCCAGCGAGCAAACAATGGTGTAAACTATGGAGATCTCCTGCTCCGTGAGTGGAAGTACTCGGCACACACTGTAGGCGAATTGGGACACCGTCACATGTCGCACCTGATGGCTCTCTATCCAATGGATCAGATTACTCCTGAGAGCAAATTCTTTGAGCCTGCAGTAAATTCACTCAGACATCGCGGTGACGTGGCTACAGGTTGGTCAATGGGTTGGAAGGTCAATCTTTGGGCGCGCGCTCAGGATGGCGACCACGCTCACGTTATTATTAAGAATGCCTTGATACACGCAGGTGGTAGCGGAGGTGTTTATTATAACCTCTTCGATGCGCACCCACCATTCCAGATTGACGGTAACTTTGGTGTATGCTCAGGTATCGCAGAGATGTTGTTGCAGAGCGCACACGGTTACATCAATATTCTCCCTGCATTGCCTACAGTTTGGAACAAGACAGGTAAGGTGGCAGGAATGAAGGCTATCGGTAACTTTACTGTCGATTTCAATTGGGCTGACGGCAAGTGCCAGGCTGTAAAGATTGTAAGCCATGCCGGTGCTGAACTTAAGGTACGTTGCGAACGTGGTGCAATGGATATTGCAAAGGCGCGTATTACAGTTGATGGCAAAGTAGTTGCCGTTACAGTCGATGAGTACGGTACAGCCACAATTCCTTGCGAGAAGAATGCTGTTGTAGATATTGACTTCACAACAGAGACTGCTATTGAGGCTGTTGCTACCGAGTCTGCAAAGAACGGTGCAATCTATGACATCCAGGGCCGTCGTGTAAACGAGGTTTCAAACAACCAGGTTTATATCCAGGACGGTGTAAAGAGAGTAAAGTAAATATATTTTTACTGTAAAAAGCAATAAGGTGGCTCGCACGAGCCACCTTATTGCTTTTTATTATATCTTCGCGTAAAAGTACATAACAATGAAAATAAAACTATTGGCATATATACTCCTGTTTTTCTCTGTTGTCGGTTGCGGGGCAGGAGGCAACGGTGAGGCAGCTATTTACGACGCCGGTGTATCGCACGCGCTGGCGCAGTTGAGAAAGGAGAATATAAGCAATGTCAACTACTCATTATGTTTCTCTGTTCCCGAATGTAAGGATAGTGCCGTATATGGCAATGCAGGTATCAGCTTTGATATTGATGCTCCGCAGGAGATTGTCTTTGATTTCAGCGAGGAACAGAATGTCAATGCCGTCTCAGTCAATGGCAGAAGGGCAGAATATAACATCCATAATGAGCATATAATAATTCCTGCACCGTTTTTCAAGGCAGGTACAAATACAGTGGATATATCCTTTGTTGCCGGCAATATGTCGCTCAACCGCAACGATGATTTCCTTTACACTCTGCTTGTCCCCGACAGGGCGCGCACGGTGTTCCCATGCTTCGACCAGCCCGATATGAAAGCCACCTTCCGCCTCGCACTCGATGTGCCTGAGCTGTGGACGGCAATATCCAATTCAGCCGTGTGTGAAGAGGTTGTAAAAGATGGTTACAGGCATATAGTCTTTGCTCCCACAGAGCCTCTCAGCACCTATCTTTTCTCCTTTGTGGCAGGTGTGTTCAAAAAGGATATATACAACGACGGCAGGCGCACCTTTGCGGCATATCACCGCGAAACCGACCCAAAGCGCGTGGCTCAGCTGCCTGTAATCTTTTCTCAGGTGGCAATGTCGCTCGCATGGCTCGAGGATTATACCGGCGTGCCATACCCGTTTGCAAAGTACGATCTTATAATACTTCCCGGCTTTCAGTACGGTGGAATGGAGCATACAGGCGCAACACTCTACAATGATACAAAGATGTTCCTTTCGGAGCATCCCACACCCGATGAAGAGCTTGCCCGGGCAAGCCTTATTGCGCATGAGACTGCCCATATGTGGTTCGGCGACTTTGTCACCATGCGCTGGTTCGACGATGTCTGGACCAAAGAGGTCTTTGCCAATTACTTTGCAGCGCGCATCACTGAGCCGTTGTATCCTCACATAAACCACCGCTTGAATTGGTTAAAGAGCATTGTAACCCCTGCACTCGGAGAGGACCGCACGCTGGGCGGAACAGCTATCAGGCAACCTCTCGACAATCTCAACAATGCCGGGCTTGTATATAACAGCATCATCTACAACAAAGCACCGGCAATGCTCGAAAAACTTGTAGATATAATGGGCGAAGAGGCGTTCAGAGAGGGAATACATGAGTATCTTACCACATACGCATACGGTAATGCCTCGTGGGGCGACCTTATAAAAATACTCGATGAAAAGAGCGAAAATAATCTCGCCCAATTTAGCGATGTCTGGGTAAACAGCAAAGGAATGCCGTTTATCGACCTTAGCATCGAAGCCGATACGTTGATAGTGCGTCAGAGCGACCCCTACGGCAGAGGCTTGCAGTGGCAACAGAGCTTTGGTGTGCGCCTTGTCGGGGAAACAGAGAGTGACATTGAGGTTGTCATGAATAGTGCTGAAGTCAAAATACCGCTGAACGGAGATTTCTTGTATATACTCCCCAACAGTGACGGACGAGGATACGGATATTTCCGTGCCGACAGAGCCTCACTTGCATGGATTCTTGACAATTGGTATAAGATTGATGACCAGGTATGCCGTCAGGCACAGCTGATGAATCTGCACGAAGCCTACCAGCACGGCGTGCTTACAGCCAACGAGTGGCTCAACTCCCTCGCAGAGGGCTTGCCGCATGAGAAAAATGCACTTATAGCATCCACCGTGTGCAGTTACTTTGGCAGACCGCTTGCCGAAGCCGGCAATGGGGCAGTGGAGCAACGTCTGTTGGCACTTGCCAATGAGCATAGCCTGAAATCGTGCAGGCTGCAGCTCCTGCGCACCTTGATACCTTATGCAACCGACAGCATGGTTTATAATACACTGCACAACATTTGGGCAGAAGCCAAACATCCTTTGCTGGGCGAGAATGATTATATGAACCTTGCATACGAACTCTCCATACGCAACCCCCTGGAACAAAAAGAGATTATAGCCACTCAGCGTGGCAGAATAAAGAACCCCGACAGAGTGCGCCAGTTCGACTTTGTGTCGCGTGCAACCACTCCCGACACCCTTGAGCAAAAGAGATTGTTCCGTTCATTGCTAAAGGCAGAGAACCGTCTTATAGAGCCATGGGCTATAAAGACATTGGGCTATCTGTGTCATCCTTTGCGCGAAGAGCAGGCTGTTGAATATATCCGCGAGGCACTCGACTCCCTGCATTACATACAACGCACAAGCGATATCTTTTTTCCACAGAACTGGACACGCACACTCTTGAGAGAACGCCACAGCAAAGAGGCACTTGATGCTGTAGAGCAGTTCTTTAAGGACAATAAGGATTATCCCGAACTCCTTAAGAGCAAGATTCTGCAAGCCTCTTGGAATTTGCAACGATAACATAAATGAGGAACTTTTTCAAGCTCCTCATTTATGTTAATTCCACAAGTTGCCCCACTGACCGCGGTGACCGCTTGATAGCTGCCCTGTGGATGTGTCAACTTCTTTGTCTCCATTCAATTGCAACGATGCTGCAAGCATGTTTGTTGCTTCAACATTTACCTCTACAACAAGAGGTGAGATATATTCCTTTTTCATATTCTTATAAGAGGCCCCCTCCGTCTCCCCCATTATGGGGAGAGTTTGGAGGACTTTGTTTAAAATA
>JAGBSZ010000231.1 GCA_017631585.1 Bacteroidaceae bacterium | reverse complement strand
GCGAAACAGAGCGAGGAAGAGCGGGCAAGTGCAGAACAAGCAGAGGCACAGCGCATTAAGGACGAAGAGCTGGAAAATCTGCGTTCAGAGTACAACCGTATCAAGGCTGTTAACGCTTACAAAACCGTGTCGGACGAGAAGATGGTGGATAACTTGATTGCAGCGGTTTCGGAGTCAAATCACAGCGAGATTGCAACCATCATGGAGAAATATGCAGCCGCTAAAGTGAAAGAAGCCCAGGCAGAATGGCAGAAATCACGTCCCCGTGTGAACATGGGCGGCGAAGGTGGACTGACGAAAGAGCAGTTTGATGCTATGAGCATGGCAGAAAAATCAAAATTGTATCGCGAAAATAAAGCGGAATATGACCGCTTAAATAATTAATTTTAATCAAATTTTTGGAGGAATGAAATTATGGCAGCAACTTCTAATGCAACTTTATTACAGGATTTATTCGTACCCGAGGTAGTGGCAGACGCTATCGACAAGAAACTGGTAGACGCTATCAGATTTGCACCTCTGGCAGTAATTGACACCACCCTGGTTGGCAGAGCTGGTGACGAGCTGACAATGCCCGCTTATGAGTACATCGGAGATGCAGCGGCAGTAGCAGAGGGAGCAGATATCCCCGTTGCTAAACTGACCGAGGACGTAGCTAAAGTTAAGGTTTCCAAGGTTGGTAAGGCCGTGGAGTTTTCCGATGAAGCACTTATCTCTGGTGCTAACAACGATATCGCAGAGGAGGCAGCAAAACAGGTTGTACTTGCAGTTAACAGCAAGCTTGAAGCTGACCTTATCAACGCTATGTCTACCACAGCTACTCTGACCGCTGCTCTTGACCTTGGCGCTGAGAACGTAGCACACGAAATTGCTGGCGCTATTGCAAAATTCGGCGAGGATATGGACGGCGAGAAGGTTCTGCTTGTGTCCACCGATGTTTATCTTAAGCTGATGAAAGCTGACGGTTGGGTTCCTAACACCGAAGCTGGTGCTAAGATTCTCATGAGCGGTGTTGTAGGCTCCATCTTTGGTGCCCAGGTTGTTATTTCTAACAGACTGACCGCTAAGAAAGAGGCATACATCGTTAAGCCCGGTGCTTTAAGAATCGTGATGAAGAGAAATACTCTGGGTGAGTTCGATAGAGATATCCTCTCCGAAATGAACTACATCAAGGCATCCAAGCTGTTTGCGCCTTATGTGTATGACAAGACCAAGCTGGTTAAGATTTCTGTTACTGGCGCGTAAGAAAAGGGGTTAATAACGTATGGGAATGATGACCAGACGTAACATCAAACGGAGGGTGGTAGCAAATACCACCCCCGTAATTGAGAAAGAAAGCGCTGTTCCGGGAGTTGAAGAGGTTGCGTATACAAAAACCGAAATCAACAGGATGCCAGTTGCGGATTTAAAGAAAATGGCGCTAGACAAAGGCATTGCCGATGCTGAAAACATGAGCGGTGCAGACCTTAAAAAGTCTCTAATTCAGAAATTAGGATTGTAGGAGTTGAAGCTATGGAAACAATGAATGAGTTGACTGTGTATGTGCAAGAGAAAGCCAAGGCATACCTGGAAGAGAACGGCGAAGTAATTGAAAAATTCCCGTTATCCATTGTTGATTTCGTAATTGAACATGTTTCTAGCGGTTGTCATTTTCCTAGCCATTTTACAGAAGCGAACATTGTTTCCGACTTATCGAAAGGCAAAACAACTCTTGCGATGGCATGCATTGACGTATACAGCAAGGTTGGAGCCGAGGGGCAAGTGACGCATTCTGAGAACGGCATATCCAGGACGTATGACAGCGCATGGATTAGTCCTAAAGTCCACAGGAACTTTCCCAACTACGCAACAATTATTTAGAGAGGTGCTGCATGACAATAGAGATTGCATTACTTATCAGTGTTGTGTCCGTTGCGTTTTCAATTTTCTTTGGGCTTAAGAACAGCAAACGTTCGGACGAGAAAGATATTGCAGACAGAATTGCCAGGGACACAAGAACTGACATGAAACTGGATGAAATAAGCAACAATGTCAAAGACGTTAAAGAAACATTGAGAAATATACAGAGCGATGTTAAAGACCATGAAGGTAGAATCGTTAAGCTTGAGGCGAACTACTGCGCCGAACACAGGCGATTAGACGAACTGTTTGAAGTGGTTGAGTTAAAAAGAGAGGTGAGTGAGCATGAACAATAAAGTGTATGATATTTTAAAATGGATTGCAATGATTGTTCTTCCGGCAACAGCAACACTATACATGGGGCTTGCAAGTTTGTGGGGATTGCCGTATGGCGAAGAAATCTCCGGCACTATCACTCTGGTAGACACGTTCCTTGGTTCAGTGCTTATGATTAGCACACACCAGTACAAAAAGCGAGTTGATACAAAATGAGGACGTTAAAGAAAAATACTCAGAAAATGTACTACGCAAACCAGGACAAGATTGTTCCAGTGTATGATATTTACGTTGACGCGGAGGAAAACGAGTATCATTTAGAGACTGGCGAGACAAAGCTTGTTTATGGAGACCCGGTAGAGTTTCGCGGCAATATTGCCATGAGTGTAGGAGAAGCAGAAGCGGTCGAATTTGGGCTTAATTTGGCTGATTACGAGGCGATACTGGTTGTGGCTAGCAATTCACTGCCCATAACCGAAACCAGCCTCATATGGCTTAATACGGAGCCTAAATACGACAACGAAAATGTTGTGGATGCGCACACTGCTGACTATAGGATTGTTAAGATTAACAAGACTCCTAACGTAGATAAGTATGTGCTAAAAAAGGTTGTGAAATAACATGGCAAAGCGAACATTTAAGTCAGATTTGTCCGTAAGCGGCATTGAGCAGTTAAAAAAAGATTTGCTGAATTACAAGAACAACATTTTGCAGCGGAAACTTGAACTACTTACTCAAAAACTGGCAGAGCAAGGCGTTGATATTGCAAAAGCCAACGTGTCTAAGCTAGATGCAATTTTCACTGGCGAATTGTTCAACAGCATTTCAGCTAAGCCAGAGAAAGCCCGCAAACAAACGGCGGTATGTTGTGTAGTCGCAGACAGTAAACATGCATGCTTCGTTGAGTTTGGTACGGGTCAGCTTGGAATGGAGGCGCCTTACCCGCATCCATTGCCGGAAGGTCTTGAGTGGAATTACAATACCGGGAAAACGATTTTCGAAATTGCTCCTGGAGAGTACGGGTGGTTTTACCCGAGAGACGGCAAATGGTATTTCACACAAGGTATGCCAGCGAGACCATTCATGTTTGAAACGAGTATGGAACTAGCACAGTTAGTTGACAAAACGGTACGGGAGGTATTTAGACAATGAATGATTGGTACATGATGATACCTCTTATGGTATTCACGAAAATAAAGCAGAAGTTTTCGCAAGCAATAAAGGACGAATACGGAATGACAGACATTAACTTCACGTCACAGCGGAGTAATGATTCTGCTGCGGTATTCCCTTTTGTGTTTGTGAATGCAATGCCAGCGATTGAGCAAGGTATGGATTTGTACGGTGGCGCAGTCAACGGCGCGCTGTTCACGTTTCAAATTGATGTGTATGACAACAAGAGCCAGGCAAGGGCAAGAAGGGTAATGGCTGAAACCTCAACCGTTATGAAAACGATGGGGTTTGAAATCATTGCGATGCCAAATTTCGAGAGTACACAGGATAATACACACAGAATGACAGCGAGGTTTAGGCGTGTTATTGGCGCCAACGATAAATTTATGAATTAGGGCGACAGTCCAATGGCTATATAGCGAAAAGAAAGAGAGGATATTAAAATGGCAGTAAATACAGCGGGCGTTTCTAGTCTTGGCGTAAAATTAGGTTATGCAGTAGAAGCAACTAAAGGTGAAAAACCCAGCGCGTTCACTTGGCTTGAAAGATGCAACAGCATTGGTGGTATTACACTTGATACTGAACAGATTGACGCAAGTGCATTGGAGGATGAAATTTCCAGATACGTTGCTGGTAGACAGGACACTGGTGGTACTTGGGAAGTAGTATTCAATATCTGTGATGAGGTTGTTGAACAGCTTGAAACCATGATTTCTGACTACAGCGGACTTGCTGATGGCAAGAAAATGTGGTTTGAAGTATGGTCTCCTTATCTGGCAGAAGCATTCTATGTAGTTGCACAGCCTCCCAAGCATATCCCTATGCCGGAGTTTTCCCAGAATGAGTTGCAGACCGTAACCATGACCTTCACTGTTGAAGAGTACAAGGGTATGTCTACAGCTATCGAGCCCACCGCAGCTTAAGAGTAAAACGGTTAGTAATAAGTGAGGCGCCCTCCGGGGCGTCTCCTTTCCACTAAAACAGTGGAGGAAAGGATAAAAAATGAAAGTATTTAGAGTAAATGGCAAGGAATACACAACAAAAGCGTTCGATTTCAATATGATTTGCGACTTGGAAGATATGGGAGTTTCCCTGGAAGATGCCAAGGACAAACCCATGTCAATGGTTCGCGCTTATTTCGCTATCTGTACTGGTAAAGGGAAGGTATTTGCCGGAGAGGAAATGGAGAAGCACATTGTAAACGGTGGTTCTTTTGAAGAATTGCTTAATGTGATGGGCGAGGAAATGGAAAAATCCGATTTTTTTCGCAGTCTCAACAAGACGGAGGAACCGGCAGCTATCGAAGGCGCGGGAAAAGCGAAGAAGAAGTAAAGCCCAAGTATAAGACTAAGAGAGAATTTTTTGAAAACGAGTGGTTCCCTCAAGCAAGCGCGTTAGGTGTCACCTGGCATGAGTTTTGGGGAATGAATCCACATATCATAAATTGCATTATAAACGGGCATAAGATGGCGTTAGAGGAACAAGACAGATTAATGCATGCTTGGTGGGGAAATTACGGTTTGTCTGCTGTAAGCGTTGCCGTTGACCATTGTTTGAACGGTAAAAAAGCGAAATCTGAATACGTTAAGGAACCGATATTAGCGAATATTGGCGATACGATACCTAACAAAAGCGAAAATGTGGAGCTGACGGAAGAAGAAAAGAAGAAGCAGACGGAGCAATTATTCATGCAACTTCGTATAATAGGTGCTAATCACAAATTGAGTCAAAAGGGTGGTGGGAACTAGATTTCCTCTGCCCTTTTTTATTAATAAATAAAGCGAGGTGTTTATATGCCAGCTAATGTAGATTCTATAGGAATAAAAATATCGGCAGACGCAAATGCTGCGGGTAAAGAGATTGACAACCTTGTCAAAAAACTGGATAAGCTTAGTAGCGCGCTTAAAAAAGTCGGCGGGAAAGACACTACTCAGATGGCAAAAATTTCCGCAACGGCGAAGAAAGTGAGCAAGAGTTTAGAAGGTTCTAGCAAGAGTTTAAATAAATACAATTCTACTGCAAACAAGACGGCAAAGAAAACCAAAACATTAGCGTCTGCGTTTGGTACGTTATACGCAAACTTCTTTTGGGTTCAGCGGGCAGTTAAGGGGTTATCCAAATCAGTCAACAACGCAGCGGACTACATGGAGTCATTTAACTATTTTACCGTAGCTTTTGGTAAGATAGCTTCTAAATGGGATGAAGAATGGGAAAATTACGCAGACGAAAACGCCAGAAATTATAGCAATAAATTTGTAACTACTTTAAACGAAACGTTCAAGAAAGTGTCCGGCATTTCGTATGACCCGCAGAGCGGGTTGCTTTCTGAAACAGGGCTTAAGAATCTTGGGCTGAATCTAAAAGAGGTTACAGATGCTGCGGCTAGACTTGGCTCTATGATGGATGCAGTCGGTCAGAGTGGCGATACAACGCTTGCGACTACTGAGGCAATGGTAAAACTAGCCGGCGATATATCTTCGTTGTATAACCTGGATTATGGCACTGCGGCTTCTAAAATCCAGTCGGTGTTGCAAGGTCAGAGTAGGGCTGGTTATGGTTTTGGTTGGGACACCACAATGGCGGCGTTGCAATCCACAGCAGACAAGCTGAATTTATCTAAACCAGTGTCAGAAATGACTCAGATGGAGAAACAACAGCTTCGTATATTGACAATCCTAAATCAGTCAAGAGTGGCGTGGGGAGACCAGGCGAATACGATTAATGCATTTGCTAACCAGATTAGGCTGTTGAAAAACAACATTTCCGAGGTTTCAATGACGCTAGGTCAGTTGTTGATGCCGATTCTAACCAAAATCTTGCCTGTTGTAAACGGATTGACAATAGCGATTAAGAGGTTACTTGCTGAAATTGCTGGCTTTTTCGGCATTAAGATTGATTATTCTGGTCAAGGATATCAAGAGTTAGAAGATGACGCGTATGGCTATTCTGAAGCTGCGGAAGATGCGGCTAGCGCAACGAAGAAACTTAAAAATGCAACACTTGGTATTGATGAACTTAACATAAATTCTCCCAACGATAACAGTGGCAGTGGTAGCGCTGGTGGCGGCATTGACTTAACGAGTCAAATTGTAAAAGCTACAGAAGAATACAATGCTATATGGGAAGAAGCATACCAAAAAATGGAAAACAAAGCAGAGGAATTTGCTAAAAAGATTTCCAAGATTTTAGAGCCGATTAAAAATATTTTCAAAGACATCGCGCTTGGAGATTATGTTAAGCTTGGTTCTGATGTAACGATTTTGGCAACAGAGTTAATGAATTATTTTAAAAATGCATTAGCTAGTGTTGACTGGTACTCAGTAGGTCAGAAAATCGGCGATTTCTTATCTGGGATTGATTGGACTAGCATATTACAGACACTTGGTTCAGTGCTGTGGGAGGTTTTGATAAGTGCATTTGAATTAGCTGCTGGGTTTATTGATAAAGCACCATTGGAAGCATGCATAATCGCTGCGTTCGGTGTATTGACGTTCAGTGGCTTAGCGCCTTACTTGTTAAAAACGATATCTGGATTGTTGAGCGAAACCGTTTTGGGAACTATTAGTAATTTGTTCGCTGGTATTGGGGCTATTATTTCTGGTGCGATGATAGCAGTATCGAACTTTGTAGATATGTTTGTGAACGGATTTAGTTGGATAAAAGAAATCCTTATGGTAGTCGGCATTGCTCTTGTGGCTGTAGGGGCTATAATACTTGGCGCTCCCGCATTGGTGGCTGGTGTTATCGCAGCTATCGTTGCAGCAGTGGCAAGTTTAGTTATTGTCATTAAGGATAACTGGGACACTGTAAAGGAAATATGGGGGTCTGTTGCTGAATGGTTTAATACCTATGTGATAACTCCATTAAAGTTTGTTTTCACTGTTTTTTCCAGTGTTATAAAAGGCACATTCGAAGATTTATGTTTGTTGCTGAGAATTCTTGTTTCAAGGGCAATGAATGTGGTTATAGGTATTGCAGAGAATGCAATCAATTCGGTAATTGCCCTTATTAATAATTTTATCGGTAGAATCAACGCAGCTATTGAAGTGTTGTCGTTTTTGTTAAATACTGATTGGAGCGGCATTGATTTAATTTCAAATGTAAGCTTCGGAAGGGTGCCAGAGTATGCGACTGGTGGTTTCCCGGAAGATGGGCTGTTCATGGCTAATCACGGAGAATTAGTAGGTGGATTTAGTAATGGACGTACCGCTGTTGCTAATAATGAGCAGATTGTAAATGGTATTGAGGGTGGTGTAGAACGTGCGGTAGCGAAAGTATTAGCGCCTTACCTTGCGGATATCGCGAAGAACACTAGGGATACTGCTGACAAAGACATGTCCGTTCAGATTGGAGACAGAGAGATTGCCAAGGCAAATCAAAGAGGGAGCAAATCATTAGGATATGCATTGATTTATTAGTCAATAGATAAAGGCACTCACATAACAGTGGGTGTCTTTTCTGTTGTGGAGGTGAAGCAATATGGGTTTAACTTCATTTTTACGGGTAAACGGAGTGGACTTCCCATGTCCGGCTGTTGGGTTTAATTATATCATTTCAACCACTGTTGATTCCGGGAGAAATGCCAATAACCAGATTGTCGGCCAGAAGATAGGTAGAGATTTATATAAATTGAACAGTTTGGAGTGGAATGCGCTGGATGCTGATGTATGGCAGATGATGTTAGCTGCTGTAGAACCATTTTTTGTGCCAGTAACATTCGAGGATTACAGAACAGGCGAACCCATTACTGTAACTATGTACCCTGGTGACAGAACGGCAGAACCATTGTTTGTTGACCCTGTTACTCATAAGGTCACAAAGTATCGCAACTGTAAATTCAACCTTATAGATTGTGGGTGGGACTAAATATGATAAGTGTTAGTAATGCTTACAAACATGCTATGTCAAAGACGTTGAGGGATAGGGCATATATATCTGTCGGCATTGGTGTTGTAAATCAAAGCGCACAGGAAAACGGAACTATCGTAGCTGACAAGGCGTACTGGAGTAATGGGAATGTATTTGACACAAGCGCAAAGAACATTGAATATGCAACCCTGGAGGAAAACTACTTCCGTGTGGACGGGTCAATGTACTTCATGCCGGAAAACAACGAGCGCATCCAGTTACTGACAAATGGTGTTGTTACTGATGAAATATGTGGAATTGTTAGGATTAATTTCAATGACACCTATTCCATAAAGGGCGTTACATTGGATTTTGGTAGCGCTTACCCGGCATCATTCGCCATTAAAACTGCGGCTAAAACACTGGAATATGTCAACGATAGTGATTATTTCTACACAACGGACGTGCTTGGCGATACGAACTACATTGAAATCGTACCTACTGCAATGGTTGGAGGGCAACAACGGTTTAGGTTGCGAAGCATCCTCATGGGCGTGGGGCTTGTTTATGCGAATAATCATACGAAAAACATGTCGCTTGAAGAGTATGTGTCTAGTATTTCAGAGGATTTGCCTAGTGAGACGCTTAAATATTCTTTTTTTGACGAACTGAAGCAGTTTGATGTGGATAACGAGAATTCATTCATCAATTTCCTGGAGACTATGCAGAAAATAACATTGTCTTTTGGCATCACACTGGAAACTGGTGATATTGAATGGCATCAAATTGCAACAACTTACCTTAAAGACTGGAAATCCCAGAACGGCATTGTATCGCTGACGGCAACGGACCGATTGGCTCAAATGGAAGATGAATATACACTTGCTAATAGGATTTACGATAGAACGGCATACGCAGAGGCACAGGCTATATTTAATGATGCTGGGTTACAGCCAGACGAGTACTTCATTGATGAATATTTGAATGACGTATACTTACACAATCCCATGCCGAAAGGCACACACAAGGAATGCTTGCAGATATTGGCAAATGCTTGTAGGTGTATCGTTAGACAGGACGAAAATGGCATCATTCGAATTGTGGCGAATTTTGCAAATGTTTTGGAACCAGAGGACTTAGATATTGCAACCAACGGCGTAACGGCGTGGAGTAAACCCACCAACATTCTGATTGGTTCCAGTGTTGTATATGCTGATATGACTACGGATTTCACGAATGCACAGGGTACAATGTACTTTTTGCCGGAGAATGGTAATTATTTGGAGACATCATACGTCAGTGAACAGATTGCGAAAACTGACGGCACCTTCGATGAAAACCCTAGACTCAGCATTAAAATGCCAGCATCTTACACATATTTCAACGTAACTGTCGATTTCAACGGAAACCACCCGGAAGAAATGACGATTTACACATATCATAATGGCAGTTTGGTTGATAACGTGAATTTCACTGGATTAAAACAGAGTAATTTGCTGATTTATGAATTCAAAGACTTTGACGAGATGGTTTTCGAGTTTACGAAAGGGCATCCAAACAATAGAGTACTTGTAAACAGTGTTGCATTCGCTGATTTGTCCGATTATGTCCTTACTAAGAAAGATATGCTGTCTTATCCCGTAGGGTATAAAGAGCGTCGCGTAAAGGCTGTTAGGTGCAAGATATTCACCTACAAACTTAATGACAAAAACGAGCCAGAAGAGGTAAAAGACGAAGTATTTGCCGCAAAGGTAATCAACGCTAACGGAGATATCAAAACAATACAAAACCCGTTAGTAAGCACTGAAAGCCATGCGGCGTTGTTGGCTGAATGGATAGGAAATTACTATTCAAACAACATTTCTTATGACGTAGATTATCGAGGGGAACCAAGGAACAATGCGGCAGACATTATACACATGGAAAGCGAAGCGATGAACAATTTGCAAGTTGAAATCACCAAACATACGCTTAGTTACAATGGTGCTTTTAGAGGCAAAATGGAATTAAGAAGAGCATTGAAAATGGCGGGAGGATAATAATGCAGAGAGTAATTGACAATCTTTTGTATGACACGGACACAGCAACGATAGTCCATGTAGAAGAGGACACAAAGAGGGTTCTTTACATCACGCCGAACAAAAACTTTTTCATGTTTTATCCTATTGGCGAGATTGTTCCTAAGACAGAGCAGAGCGCCAAGAATTACCTTGGGAAATATAATGTGGAGAAGTATATTGAGTTGTTTGGTGAACCAGAGGAGGCTTAACAAATGGCTTGGATAGAACCGAAAACGAACTGGACGGAAGAGGACTACTTTAACGCCGTAGACTACAACAGAATGATTGGCAACCTGGCGCATTTAAAGGCTTATTTGGACGAGTTGTTCACTAATTCGACAAATGTATCGCTTGGCGCTGAAAAGACCGTTAAAAGCTTAATATACGCGCGAGAAATCAATGCCATAGAGGATGCACTGGAGAACATTAACAGGGCGAGTTACAGTTTGAATATCGGCACTAAAAAACAGTTTTCGCCAAATCAAAGTACACCAGTGTATACGGAGTTGAACAGGATTGAAAGTGCTATGTTATTACTGTACAAAACCATGATTGCGCATAAAGACGCATTACCAAGACTTGCCTTTACATTAGGTAGTCAGAAAGGAATAGGGTTGTAAAATATGGCAAATTTAAAAACCAACTACAAAGACGCAGTACTTGATGCATCCGCAAATATGAAGCGCGTGTATGACATTGTGAATAGCAGCGGGAGTGTTGTGTCTGCAAATGTTTCCCTGGTAGACAAGACAAAGTATTCGCAAGAGGGTGATACCTTTGGAGCGTCTGATTTGAATGCCATGAATGTTGAGACCAATAAATCAGTTAAATCCACAACTGTGAAAGAGATTGTCATTGTTTCCACGTTGCCCAGCACTGGCGTTGAAGGTACTCTGTACTTCACATATGATTAAGTTAGGGGTGATTAGATGATTTCATTCAGTGGGAACAAAGCCAAAGCTTTTGCATGCATTAATGGCAAGAATGTAAAGCTAAAAAAAGGATATATATACGAAAATGGCGCGTTTAGAAAGTTGTATTCAGCCGGGAACATAGTCACTTATATAATTGATGTTGGTGTGCAACCCGTTACAGCAGAGGTTGACGAGGGAACGTCTTGCTTGGCAACTTCATTTAAGCCTACAAAAAACGGTTGGGATTTTGTTGGTTGGCGAAAAGATGGCGCAGCCACTGGTAGTGTTGAGACTAATGTAATAATGGGGGATGCACCTATTACTTTATATGCGGTGTATCAGCAGAAAGTAACACTTTCATACAATGGTAACAGCGCAACAAGCGGTTCAACGTCCTCCCAGAGTAATTATAGGTACTACAACGCCGCTGGAAACGTACTTGATGCAAACTTTGTGCTTAAACAGAGCGGATTTGCAAAGACCAATTACACTTTTAGTGGTTGGGATATAGGCGCGGCTGGCAGTTATGTTACATTGTCAGAAAACACCGTTGCTTATGCTCAATGGGTTGGCGTACCTTACACTTGGGTTAATAATTGGGTTGGTTCTGGCGCTCCGTTGTCTATCAATGTCACAACTGATAAGTGGCACGAAGACCTTCAATCATATACTTACACAACTAACCGATTCCAGTTTAATTCAGAGTCTCCCGATGAACAATCAGAAAGTTACTGTACGTTCTCAACTAACGCAGTTGACACCCGTGGTTTAAAGAAAATGACAATATGCTTTAGTCCTAACGGTGATGGTGGTTTCTATCCTGGCACTTCTGGTGGTGAATTTAAGGTGATAAGTAATACTGGAGAAATATTATACAGTGTTACAAATCATATAATGTCTACAGTTATAATTGATGTGTCTAGGGCAAATAGTATTTATATCGCGGGACATTGCGGATGTTGGGCGTACCACGGAAATGCATATGTTAATGTTTACAGCATTTCGTTTGGCAACTAAATCGTGATTGAAGAGCCGATTGTATTGGTTTGCAGTTGGCTCTTTTATTTTAAAGAAAGGTAATGTGTGAAAATTATGGAGCATAACCACAGTATAATTGACACAGATAAACATTTTATAATCGACACAGAAACAAGGGCTATTACAAATGAAAAATCCGGCGAAATCGTGATGATGCAAGGAGACCATAACGCAGAGCGGTTTACTTTCGAATTGCCGGAAAGACATATTGAAGAGCATGACATGTCCTTGTGCGATACGGTAAGAGTACATTATTTGAATGTGTGTTCCAATAATAAAGACGTTTCCACTGGAATATACGAAGTGAATGACGTTAAAGTTAGCGAAGATGATGAGAATAAAATTACATTTTCCTGGCTGATTTCTGGTAACGCAACGAAATATGCTGGAGCGTTAACCTTCATTATTGAATTTCAGTGTCACAACGGAGATGAAATTATTTACGAATGGAATACTGCAAGACATACTGGAATTAATATCGGCGAGGGCATGGATAACGCAGAGGAAGTCATTACCAGAAACGTTGATATTCTGGCAGAGTGGAACGCTAGATTATATATGCAAGCTACTGCAAATGAGAAATCTATCGCAGAATTTAGAGAAGAGGTTAACGATGTAAACGCCTATCTGTCCGAAATGGATGCGAAGTACGGGAACATTGTACAGTTTGGAGACTACATTGACGAGAATGGCGAACTAATCCTCACAAAAACCACCGATGAAAAGACGCTCCGTAACTCATACGCTGGCGGTATCAAGATAACCCCATATGGTAATACGGAGCAGGATGGGACTACGGGGGCACAGTTAGCTAATTTGCCCGATATTGCAGAAACAACAGTAAATGGTATCAAATGGAGTTGTAAAAACGGAGTAGTAAAAGCAGTTGGAACTACCACTGGTGCAAATTCTAGCAGTAATAGTGCAAGTTTAAAATATGACTTCCCAATTAAAGCAGGAACATATTATATTTCTGGTTCTAAAGGAAATGTGATGGTATATGCTGTTGTAGAAAAAACAGGCACTGCAAATGTTATCGTGAATGATAAATCTTTTGAGTTAGACGGAACAGAAACACTGTGTAGAATTTTCTGCCAAATTAATACTAGCGGTGTGACAGTAAACGAAACAATTTATCCCATGCTCAACGCTGGCACAGAAGCCTTACCTTGGGAGAAATTCACTGGCGGTCAAGCATCACCGAACCCCGACTATCCTTGCGAGATTAAGCCAGTTAAAGGAAAAAATGAGTTGGATTGCAGAGGACTTGTTGAGCAGACCATTGGTGGTGGAAAGATTACACCAGTTTATGACGAACATGGTAATTTACTGTATGTAGAGGTAAATGGTACGTTTACATCAACGGCTAATTATGCATTGAATAAGGTTGTATTACAAGATGGTGACTACAGATGTACTGGTTGTCCGAGCGGTGGTACTACAAGTTCATATGAATTATGTTTTGCAAACGAGTATAGGGATTATGGTTCTGGCAGAAATATCACAGTTGAGTCTGGCAAGGAATTGCAACCTTTTATCATTATCAGAGAAGGTTATACGGCAAACAATGTACGTTTCTACCCCATGATTCGCAAAGCCACCATAGCAGATGATACCTATGTACCTTATGGGCTGTTGAGGTTTAAGGCTAAAAATAAAAACTTGCTGAATATGGCTGGTGCTGTAAGTGGTAAAAACAATGGTGTTGAAGTAACTATAAATAATGATGGAAGCTACTCATTTGTTGGTACTGCTACCAATAAGCACATTAATGTATGGTTGCTTGGGCAATACTTAGCCGAAAAGGTATTATTTGTGCTTTCTGCTGGGACTTATTATGTAAAAGGTGTAAATTTATATGATTTTTCACAAGGAACATATAAGTCTGTAGTAGAAGACTTTGCTGGTAGAAATGGTACAATTGTAACCTTTGAAAATGACCAACCCATTACTGGAGTTAGGGCAATTGATGCTGTAGCTGGTACGACTTATGACGAAATTGTCTATCCTATTATTGCAAAAAGTGATGTGCCAGTGGAGTGGCAACCCTACACCGAAAACAGCATCACCCTATCCGAGCCTATCGAGTTGAATGGTATCAATGATGTACGTGATGGCATTGTTGAGAAAGACGGAGTGTATGGAGTTGAGAGGAAGTTTGCATTAGGACAAATTACAAGGGTAACTAATTTGGACTCTAAGGGAGTGCTTTTTGTTACAGATACATTTGGTGATGCAGTTAATTACCTTGAACAAGCTATAGCACCTTTGTTATTGTGCGAGTCTTTCGTTCCGTATAGTTTAGATGCAGTACGCTCAAAAGATTACGGTATAACGCTGTATGGAGTTAAATTTTCTATTGCTAATAAGGATTGGAATTATGATGTGGCAACAGCAAACGCCGCACTTGCCGAAAATCCTATCACAGTCCTTTACGAACTTGCTGAGCCAGTATTTGAGCCACTTCCCACAGCAGACCAAATTGCACTTCGCAGTCTTATGTCCTATGACGGTGTGACCTATGTAAGCTGTGACAGCGAGGTTGAGCCTTTGATTGTGACGAAGTACGGAACCAGTGAAGTGGGAGCTTTGAGTCTGCATAACGAAAATCTAACTGCGGCAAACAAGTTGCTGAGTGATGCGAAGATTGAGGAGATAAATAGCAATTTGAATGGTTTTGTAAATGTCTATATGTTCACTGGAAATGGTTTTTCAACAATGGCTAAAGACATATACGACCATTGGGGAGAAATCAAAAGCGAAACGGGTGGTATTAAATTAAATAATGGAGCTACCCTTTTTCATGGCACATATCATAAGTATAGCGAAGCAATGGGCTCTATGTTGTTGCATGAAACTGGAGAGGACAATGTTTATGTGTGGAGAATTAACAATGGTACTTATTCCATTGATACAGTTGCATTAAACAGTGATTTAGGTGGTTTCATGTTATATGACCTTGGGCAGATTAATATATCTACTAATGCAGAGGGATATGCTATCATTCAATTACCATTTAATGTGGGTGTTGGATATGCATTGCTGACAACTTTCGGCGGAACTAACTTTGTCTTACCATGTATTTTGGCTTCTGGAAATACAATTACTGTATATGTAAGAAATGTCGAAAGCGGTGGTATGGTTAACAATAGTAATGTATGGGTGCAAGGGATGTTATTTTACAAATAATCATACACGCAGATAAATCGCTATTTGTCTCAAATAAGTTCATAGCAAAAAAAGAGTCGATTACTTAGGTAGTCGGCTCTTTTTATTTTAGGAAAGGAATGATGAAAATGACAAAAAAGGAATATATTAATTGGTTAGCCCCTAGAGTGGTGCTGGATTCACTTAACAGAAATTTTCTGCCGTCTCCAAGAATAGCACAGGGTTGCTTTGAGCCAGCGTATGGCACTTCGGAATTGGCGCTTGCAGCCAACAATCTATTCGGCGTTAAGGTCAATGACCAGTGGGAAGGTAAGTGCTATAACAAGGCGTCCGGGGAATGTTATGACGGAAAGAATTATGTGTTACAGAAATCGGATTTTCAAGCATACGATTCCTGGGACGATTCTATATATTGGCAAGGATGGTATTTAGAGAACCGTTGTATATCCCTCAAATATCACCCGGAAATCAAACATTATGCGGAGTTAGTTGGAAACCGAGATTATAAGGACTGCGCCCGTATCCTTCAAGAGAAGCAATACGGAACTTCCCCGGAGTATGCACAGCGTGTTATCACCTACATTGAGAAGCACGACCTAACAAGGTTTGATACCATGACCAGGGAAGAAGCCGAGGCAATGATTAGAAACGAAAGCGGAGGTAAGAAGATGGTAATTAATGTACATGCCGGACACAACCCGGACGGAATGGTAGCTTGCGGTGCTATTGGTTTGGTGAAAGAGTCCACTGAAAACCGTAAAATTAAGCATGAAGTAATCCGTATGTTGAGAGCATTGGGACATACCGTATATGACTGTACTTGTGATAATGGAACTTCTGTAAATGATGTGCTGAAAAAGATTGCTGCCAAGTGTAATGAGCATGAAGTTGACCTTGATGTTTCCATTCACTTAAATTCGGGTGCGAAAGATGCCAAGGGTGATGGAGCGACAAAGGGTACGGAAGTATTGGTATACGGTTTGACCAGCAAGGCTATCCCTTATGCGAAAAACGTGTGCAGCGCAATTTCGGCACTTGGGTATAAAAACAGAGGGGTTAAGTATAGACCCGATTTGTATGTACTTCGTAAGACCAAGGCAGCCGCCATGCTAATTGAAGCGTTCTTCGCTGATGATAAGGACGATGTGGATATTTACGATTACAAACGCATTGCAGAGGCTATTGTGTTTGGTATCACAGGGCAGAAGTACAATGAACCTGTTGTAGAAGATAAGCCTGTGGAAACTGGCAAGAAAGAGCAGTTTTACATAGCGCAAGCTGGTAAATATCGTGAAAAATCTGGAGCAGAAAGAAAAGTAGCAGAACTTAAGGCTGCTGGGTTCGATGCGATTGTTCGACCAATAGAAGAGTAACTAGGGATGAAAACTTGATTGTATTTTTTATAGTCAAGCGTGAAAATAACCAAAATATAAATAGAACATTTGTTCTTTTTGCTGTTGCATTAAGAAGTATGTTGTGGTAAATTATTTACAAGGGATTTCGATAGAACAATAAGAGAATGTGTTTTTGCGGGACGGAGGATGATGATTGAATGAACAACGAAGAATGCAAAGAGCATTACAAATATATGATTAAAAAAGCCATTGACAGTATAGACAGTCTTGACTTACTGGTCTATCTTCACAGGCTTATCCTAAACATTATAAAGGCGGGGCGTTAAAAACCCCGCTTTTTTTATTTACTGAGCATATCTATTAAGGACATAATCTGTTCCCTCTTATCATCCGGCAACGATGCCAGTTTGAGGGCATATCTCTTCATTTCCAATGGCATAAATATCAATTCTGTGTCAATATCTGCCATTTCCACAGATAAATTAGATATATTTCCGTCCATGATGTATGCAACACTAGAATTTAATTCATTAGCAATGCGCTGTATTTTGTCAAGGCTTGGTTTGTGTTTGTCTATTTTGCACAAAGAGCCGCGAGCAACGCCTATTCTTGACTCTAATTCATTCACAGAAATGCAATTTTTCTTGCATAATTCTTTAATTCGTTCGTATATCATACCAATTTCCTTTTTAATTGACAAAATTCGTAAAATAATACGCAAAAAACTATTGACATTCTGAATAAATTACGTATAATAGCACTTAAGGGTTCTGAATATATTACGTAATTCGACAAATGTCATATTAATAATTTTTGTGTGGTAACTCAAATTATATAATATTTGACGTTTGCAGTCAATATTTTTTCGTAAAATATTCCGAACTACTTCAAATAGAAAGGAGAAGCGGATGATTTATCAAAATATCAAAGCGATAGCTGCAGAACAAAAAGTTTCGATTAGCGAAATTGAAGAGAAATGCGGGATTACTCCTAGGTATATGTGTACATGGGACAACATAACTCCTGGCGTAGATAAAGTTGTTGCTGTAGCTAGGTTTTTGGGAGTTTCAGTCGAAGAGTTGATAAAAGATTGATAAGGAGGTACAAATGCCAAAAGCAGAGAAGAGACCGAACCAATGCGAACTAATTTTGAAGTACATAAGGGATTTCGGGAGTATTACATCCTGGCAAGCGTATGAGGACTTAGGTGTTATTAGGTTGCCAAGCAGAATATTCGAGCTCAAAGAAGCTGGTTACGAATTTTCTAAGAAGCGGGTGTATACGAAAAATCGTTATGGTATCAAGACCTATTACGATGAGTTTTATTTGAAGGAGCAAACAGGAAATGCGTAAGCTGATATGTATGGCGTGTGCGATTATGATGTTTAGTGCAACATGTTTGGTAACGGATGCTGGAGATACCGATACCTATTTAACCGAAGAAATCCAGAGTTATTGTGTGGAAATCGGTGACGAATACGGTGCATGCCCGGAACTCTTGATGGCGATTATCGAAAGTGAGAGCAGCGGAAAGCCTACAGCTAAGAATGGAAGTTGTAAGGGACTGATGCAAGTATCGGAGAAATGGCACAAAGACAGGATGGCGCGGTTAGGCGTAACGGATATTTACGACCCATACGGTAACATTCTGGTAGGAACTGACTACCTTATGGAACTGGCAGACAAGCATGAGGACATTGGGATGGTGTTGATGGTTTACAACGGCGATTCTAATGCGAAAAAATACTTGAATGGCGAGGCTGATTTGTCAAAATACGCGAGAAAAATACTAGAACGTTCTGCGGAACTAGAAAGGAAACACGGGAAATAACGATGGAAAAACAGATTGTACCCATTAACAGGGTAAGCGAAGAAACAGTGGAATTTTTGATTAAAGTAGGAATTATTTACATTGGCGAGGACGGGCAGCTTCATGTTGTAGAAGCCTAACAGCCTAATAGGAGGAGAAAAATGAACGTAATTAAGTTAAGCGGCGTTGTTAATGACGCACCAAAATTTTCACATGAGTGCAAGGGAGAGAATTTCTATACATTTGATATTGCGACTGAGAGGCGCAGCGGATATGTTGACGTAATTCCATGTGTTGTGCCGGAGTTATTGGTAGGTATGATTGAGCAGTATGGCAAATACATGGTTTTAGGTGAGGTAAGAACAAGGAATGTCAAAGCAGTTGACAGCAGCCGGATTAGATGCGAGGTGTCTGTGTTCGTTAAGAATGTGGACGAATATTGCGGTGAAGATGTAAACGAAGTGCATGCTGTTGGATATATCTGTAGGAAACCTAGTTACCGAACAACCCCGCTTGGCAGAAATGTTTCAGATTTAACCATTGCATGTCCTAGAGAGACCGTAAATCGCACTGATTACATACCTACTATTGCTTGGGGAAGAAGCGCAGAGAGAGCCAGTGTTATGTCAGTTGGCGATAAGGTTTCATTAAGCGGAAGGATGCAGAG
>JAGBSZ010000230.1 GCA_017631585.1 Bacteroidaceae bacterium | reverse complement strand
ATCGGGCAAGTAGCGTTTACGGTGGAATATTGTCTCTACATATCCGTTTGCCTTTGCCTCCTGCTTGCATTTTTCAATATAATCATAGACTCCTTTGTATGTTTCAAAGTAGTTGTCTATCAATTCTTTTGCTTCGCGGCGGTCAACATTCATCCTTTCGGCAAGTCCGAATACAGATATTCCATAGATTATACCAAAGTTGGCTGTCTTGGCTTTTCTGCGTTCATCTTTTGTAACCTCTTCAATAGGCTTTTTGTAAATCTTTGCTGCTGTTGCAGCATGTATGTCATATCCGCTACGGAAGTCTTCTATCATATTCTTGTCACCGCTCAGATGTGCCATTATGCGGAGTTCTATCTGTGAATAGTCGGCAGAGAGGAACAGACATCCGTCGTCCGGAACAAAAGCCTTGCGCACCTCTTTGCCGTCTTCGTCGCGGATTGGAATATTCTGCAGATTGGGATTGCTTGAACTTAATCGTCCTGTGGCTGTCACTGTCTGGTTGTATGATGTATGTATCTTTCCGCTACGAGGATTTACAAGTGAGGGTAGGGCATCGATATATGTGCTGAGTAGTTTTTTCAGTCCTCGATGTTGTAAAATATTCTTTACAATAGGGTGGCGGTTCTGCAACTGCGCAAGCACATCTTCAGATGTTACATATTGCCCTGTTTTTGTCTTTTTGGGTTTATCTACAATCTTCAGTTTTCCAAACAGTATGTCGCCCACCTGTCGTGGCGATGCTATATTGAATGGCTCTCCGGCAAGGGTGTATATCTCTTCTTCAATATCAGCAAGGCGTTTGCCGAATAGGGTAGAGGTCTCCTTCAAAGCGGCAGTGTCTATTCGTGCTCCGTTGCGTTCCATGTATGCAAGCACCGGAACGAGTGGCATCTCTATGTTATAAAAGAGTTCTTCGAGTCCCTCTTGTCTTATCTCTTTCTCGAGTATGTTTTTCAGTTTTAGTGTAACGTCGGCATCTTCGCATGCATAGTCACAAACTTTTGCAGGTGGAACATTGCGCATGTTTTTTTGATTCTTGCCTTTTTCTCCAATCAGTTCTTCTATTTTTATTGTGTCGTAGTTCAGGTAAATTTCGGCAAGGTAATCCATTCCGTGATAAAGCTCCGGTTGCAGAACATAGTGTGCTATCATAGTGTCGAAAAGTTTTCCTTTCACCTCTATTCCGTAGTTGCCAAGAATGGTTATGTCATACTTTATATTCTGTCCGACAATTTCTGTCTCTTCATTTTCAAAAATTTCTCTGAGTAGCTCAAGTCGGGTAGTGGCTTTCTCTCTCTCCGCCGGCATGGGTATGTAAAAAGCCTCTCCCTCCTTCACCGCAAGGCTCAATCCCACAATTTCGGCATCGAGTGCATTGGTGCTTGTTGTTTCTGTGTCAAAGCATACAGTTTTATAATTTTTTACAGCAGTAACCAAATTACGTATATCTTCTTCTGTATCAATAAGTTTATATACGTGTTCCACCTCTTTTAAGCTCAAATGGCTCGATTTTTTTTCTTCAACCGTATCTTCGGTCGCAAAAAAATCAAAGAGAGAGCCTTGGATTGCTCCGTTTTGTGCCGCTTTTTTTGCTGTTGCTGTTTGCTCTTGTTTTGTCTCTGCTGTAAAGTCGTCAAAGAGTGAAGGTGCCTGTTGATTTTTTTTCACGCGTTCTTTGAGCGCACGCAATTCGTAAAAGTCGAAAAGTCGGGTAAGCTCCTCGTCGTTTGCAGTCTCTCTTTTCAGTGACTCCATGTCAAGCTCTATCGGAACATCGGTCTTTATTGTTGCAAGGAATTTGCTGAACATTATTTTTTCCTTGTTCTCTTCAACCTTTGTCTTTAATGCACCTTTCAGTTCATTTGTATTTTCAAGCAGATTCTCAATGCTTCCGAATTGGGCAATCAGTTTCTGTGCTGTCTTTTCTCCAACACCTGGGCAACCGGGAATGTTGTCACTCGAGTCGCCCATCAATCCCAACAGGTCAATTACCTGCAGAGTATTTTCAATACCGAACTTCTCTTTTACTCTTTCCACTCCCATCACTTCAAATTCCTTGTCGCCGTATTTGGGACGGTATATAAGTGTAGTGTCCGAAACAAGCTGTCCGTAATCCTTGTCGGGGGTCATCATATATGTAATTATTCCCCTTTTCTCCGCCTGTTTTGCCAGTGTACCAATAACATCATCAGCCTCATATCCGGGAACTTCGAATATGGGGATATTATAGGCTTTGATAAACTCTTTTATAACAGGCACAGACTCCCTTATAACCTCAGGTGTCTCTTCGCGTTGCGCCTTGTATTCTTCGTATGCCTCATGGCGGAATGTAGGACCTTTAGGGTCAAAAGCTATACCAATATGTGTTGGTTTCTCTTTTTTGAGAACATCTTCGAGGGTATTTATAAAGCCGAGGATAGCAGATGTATTGAAGCCTTTTGAGTTTATTCTCGGGTTCTTCATAAGAGCATAGTATGCTCTGTATATAAGTGCGTATGCGTCTAATAAAAACAGTTTTTCCATCGTTAAATAAAATTTAAACACTCTTTTATTATAATATCTGATTGTAAAAATACATAATTTTTGCTACTATCCATATTCTTTTTTATTACTTTTGTCTTTAAATATTATAGTAAAGCCGTATTTGTCTCTTTTCATAATGGCATTACGGATTAATTTAAAACCTTTATGGATTATCTTGCAACAATACAGCAACCGATAATGCAGGAATTGGAAGATTTCGGCAATTATTTTAAACAACAGTTCACCAGCAATGTTGAATTGTTGAACAGGGCATTGTCCTACGTTGGTGAGTCTGCCGGTAAACTCATGCGTCCCACTCTTGTTCTGTTGGTTGCTAAATCTCTCGGTAAAGTCGATGAAAGAACATTTGCCGCAGCAACAGCAATGGAATTGCTTCACTCGGCAAGTTTGTTGCATGATGACGTTATCGATGAGAGCGACAAACGTCGAGGTCGTCCCTCTCTCAATTCAAAATTCAATAATAATATTGCTGTTTTAACCGGAGATTATCTCTTTTCCCAGGCTCTTAACAGCACAGCAAAAACCGGTGACATACGTATTATCGAACAGCTTGCAAAATTGGGTAAAGAGTTGTCGAGTGGTGAGGTTCTTCAGGTGGAACTTGAACAGGAGGGAACTTATAGTGAGGAGAATTATTTCAAGGTTATATATAACAAGACAGCCTCTCTTTTTGTGTGCAGTTCGCTTTGTGCAGTATATTCTGTAGGCGGCAAGGATGAATATGCTCCTGCTTTTGAGAACTTCGGTAAATGCGTGGGTATATGTTTCCAGATAAAGGATGATATATTCGATTATTTCAATAACGATATTGGCAAGCCTACGGGTAGCGATATGCGTGAAGGTAAAATAACTTTGCCTGCTTTGTATGTTTTGAACAATAGTGAAAACGAAGCTCTTGTACCTATAAAAAAGAAATTGTCAAGCGGAGTAAATCTCGATGAAAAGGAGATAGAAACATTGATAGATATAGCAAAGAATGAGGGTGGGGTAGAGTATGCCAACCAATGTATAGAGAGATATCGCTCTGAAGCTATTGAATCGTTGCCAAAGGATATTTCGCCCGAATTACGGGATGCTTTGATTGCTTATATTGATTATACAATTTCGAGGAGTAAATGAAGCTGACTAAAAAGGCTATTTTGTTGTTATACTCGCCCTCAAAATGCTCATTTACGCTTAGTAAACTGCGCTTTTTCGGGCTTCGCAAGCCTAAAAATAGCTCTTTTTATTCAACTTCTCACAAACGAGGATGACTTTTGGGTCATCCTCGTTTAGTTAAAAGAATTTCACATCTTCACCGACTATTTCGCTCAGGCAAAGGTTTGCAAGGCGGCTGGTGCCAAGGCGGAAAAATTCATTTGTCAGCCATTCTTCACCCAACAACTCTTTCACTATTGTATAATATATAAGAGCATCGTTGATGGTGTTTATGCCTCCGGCAGGCTTGAAACCAATCTTGCGACCTGTCTTTTGGTAGTACTCCTTGATTGTCTGGCACATTACGTATGCTGCTTCGGGTGTAGCAGCTGGAGATTCTTTTCCTGTTGAGGTTTTGATGAAATCTGCACCTGAATAAATCGATAGAATCGATGCTTTTTTAATGTTTTCAGCACTCTTCAATGCGCCTGTTTCAAGAATAACTTTAAGGTGTCTGTCACCACATACACTCTTCAATTCCTGAATTTCGTCGCATACTCCTTCATAGTCTCCGCTCAGGAATTTTCCAACGCTCAGCACAATATCAATCTCAGTTGCACCGTCGTGTATAGCCATAGCTGTTTCTGCAACCTTTATTTCCTGGAATGTCTGTGATGATGGAAAACCGCCTGATACGCATGCAATGCCTACATTCTCAACCTGCAATGTGTCGTTTACTATCTTTGCGAAATTGGGATATACACATATAGCGGCAACATTTTTCAAGTCGGGGTACTTGTCATCAAACTCGTTGACCTTTTCAACGAAACTCATTACACTCTCTTCGCTGTCGGTGCATTTGAGGGTTGTAAGGTCAATGCAGTTGAAAAGGAATTTCTTTACATCAATGGTGTTGTTTGCCTCAACTTTCTCTTCGATAAGGCTCTTCACCTTTGCTGCCACCTCTTCATCACTCATTGCATTGCTGTATTCTGCAATGACAAACTCGTATTTGCTCTCTTCGTCGGCGTGGTGTACATGATTGTCACAGCCGCAGTTGCATTTATCGCTCATAATCTTATTGCTTTTGGGTTTTATCTATTTTATACTTCAAGTTTCCGGTTGTTTATGTGTCTTTTGTTATCTCTTTTTGTCTTTTTATCGAGGTTTTTTTCAAAAGCTTCTGTCAAGTCTATACCAGTCTGATTGGCTATACATATAAGAACCCATAGCACATCGGCAAGTTCATCGGCAAGCTCACATTTTTCGTTTTCCTTAAACGATTGTTCGCCATATTGACGTGCCATTATTCGGGCAACTTCTCCCACCTCTTCGGTAAGTATTGCCATGTTTGTAAGTTCGTTGAAGTAACGTACTCCGTACTCTTTTATCCAGGCGTCAACGCGCTCTTGTGCCTCCTTTATCTTCATATCACTCTCTGTTCTTTGAATCGATGAATATTGTCACCGGTCCGTCGTTAAGCAGTTCAACCTTCATATCTGCACCAAAAACACCCCGTTTGATAGGTTTGTTTATCGCAATCTCCATTTCTGTACAAAATTGTTCGTACAGGGGAATTGAAATTTCAGGCTTTGCAGCCTTTATGTATGATGGTCTGTTTCCCTTTTTGGTAGATGCCATCAGAGTGAATTGACTTACGGCAAGTATATCCCCATTGATGTCAATCACCGATTTGTTCATCACTCCGTTTTCATCATCAAAAAGTCTTATGTTTGCTATCTTTTTTGTGAGCCACTCGATATCTTCACTGTTATCTTCTTCTCCAATGCCTATAAAAACAAGCAAACCATTGTCAATCAATGAAATAAGCTCTTTGTTTACTGTAACAGAGGCTTTTTTTACCCTTTGTATAAGTACTCTCATTGTTTAAGGTTGTTTTTCTTCTTTGCTTTTTAATATAATCTCTGCTTTTGCTTTGCCGATTACTGCCACCAGTTCTTCCATGCTTGCTTCCTTTATTCGCTTTACGCTCTTGAACTGTTTCAACAATAATTGTTTGCTCTTTTCACCGATACCTTTTATACTGTCAAGCTCGGATATGGTCTGTCGCTTGCTGCGCTTGTCGCGGTGGAATGTTATTGCAAAACGGTGTACTTCATCCTGTATTTGTGTCATTAACTTGAACAGTGTGCTGTTCTGTTTAAGTCCTACAATCTTCCCTTCGTTGCCAACAATAAGCTCTGTCGTGCGGTGCTTTCCGTCTTTAACAAGTCCGGCAATCTTTATATCAAGCCCCAGTTCGTCCTCTACAACGCTTCTGATTGCCTCCATTTGTCCTTTACCGCCATCGGCTATAATAAGGTCGGGTAGTGTCTCTCCCTCTTCGATACAGCGTCTGTAACGTCGTCCTACAACTTCGCGCATTGATGCATAATCATCGGCTCCTGTTACTGTCTTAATGTTATACTTTCTGTACTCTTTCTTTGCCGGTTTCAGTTTCTCGAATACAACGCATGCGGCAACGGCATCACTTCCCTGTATGTTGGAGTTGTCAAAACACTCTATTTTCATCGGAAGTTTTTTCAGTTTCAAAAGCTCCTGAATCTCCTTCATCAAGCGAGTGTTCTTTTGCTCCGGATTTAGTTTGTCTTCCTGCTTTAGTCTGTCAACCTTATACTGTTTAACATTGAGTTTCGATAGGGCAAGAAGTCGCGCTTTCTCTCCTTTTTGCGGTATTGTTATCGTTACACCCTCTAATGGCAGTTCAATAGGGAAGGGCAGTATAATTTCTTTTGCTCTGCTCTGGAATCTTTCGCGTAATTCCACAATACCCATTGAAATTAATTCTGCATCGTTCTCATCGAGTTTTTTCTGGTATTCAATAGTGAATGCCTGATTTATGCAACCATTTGTGATGTGAAGAAAATTGATAAATGCGCTTTTTTCGTCGCTTTCGATGTTGAATACATCAATATTGTTGAGTGTAGCACTTACAACCTCACTTCTGGTTCTGAAATTTTCGATTAATTCGTACCGTTTTTTAATTTCTGCTGCAACTTCAAATTCAAGATTTGCAGCTTTTTCTTTTATTTCACCCAGCAGTCTTTCTTGCAGAATCTTTATATCACCTTTTAATATTGCGGTGACTTCATCGATGTATTTGCTGTAATCATCTTTTGAAATCTTGCCTATGCATGGGGCGCAACAGTTCTTTATCTGGTATTCAAGACAAGGATTATATCTTCCGTTTCTTACCCCTTCGGGTGTTATGTTGAGATTGCATGTTCTCAACGGAAAAAGTTCCTTTATCAGTTGGAGTAGGGCGTTCAATGCTCCGCTGTTTGTGTATGGACCATAGTATCGCCCGTACTCCTTGTTGATTTTTCGCGTCTTGAATATCTTTGGAAAATACTCTTTTGTTATGCAAATAGACGGATAGGTCTTGTCGTCCTTTAGTAAAACATTATAGCGAGGTTTGTGCTGTTTTATGAGATTGTTCTCAAGGAGCAATGCATCAGTCTCGCTGTTTACGACAACATATTTTATGTCGGCTATTTTGCTTACAAGCAACTTTGTTTTCAGAGTCTGTTGCTCTTTGTTGAAATATGAGGAAACTCTGCGTTTGAGATTTTTTGCTTTACCTACATATATTATCACACCGCTGTCATTCAAATATTGGTAACAGCCGGGCGAATCGGGCAGATTGCTTACGATTCCTTTGAGGTATTCATCTCTCTTGCTTTTTTCCTCTTTACCCATTACTTTCCTTCAAGGGTTAACAGACAATCTATCTCAGCATCAGCAGGGAATATCTCTCTTCCTTTTAATCCTTCAAGTTCGATAATGAAATTAATCATCACCTTTTTTGGATTCAGCTTCTGTACAAGATGGTATGCGGCAAGCATGGTTCCTCCTGTCGCAAGCAGATCGTCATGAATCAATACAACGTCGTTCTCGTCTATTGCATCCTTGTGTATTTCTATAGTGTCACGTCCATACTCCTTTCCGTAGGTTTCGCTTATTGTCTCTGCGGGGAGTTTGCCCGGTTTGCGAATGGGAACAAAACCTGCATTAAGCTTAACGGCAAGTGAAGATGCCATAACAAAGCCACGAGATTCTATGCCGACGATTTTTGTTATACCTTTATCTTTGTACAGCTCGTAAAGAGTATTGTCCATCTCTTTCAGGCACTCGGGTTTTTTAAAGAGTGATGTAACGTCTTTGAATTGTATTCCCGGAATTGGAAAGTCGGGAATGTTTCTAAGGTTCTGTAGTAACAAATCTTTGTTCATACAAATTCTGTGCTAATTGAGTTGTTGTTTTTATGCATTGTTCCACGTGGAACATTTGTTTATTTCCGCACCAATACAAGCAATACATTTATGTCGCTTGGTGACACTCCCGGAATACGGCTTGCCTGTGCAAGTGTTTCAGGATTGATGGCTGTGAGCTTTTGTCTTGCTTCGGTTGAGAGCGATTCAATGTTGTTGTAGTCGAATCTGTTCTTGATTTTAATATTTTCAAGTCTAACCATACGCTCGGCAAGTTCTCTTTCGCGCTGAATGTAGCCACGGTATTTTATTTCAATTTCGGTAGCTTCTACTATCTCATCTCTGTCTGTTCCGAGTTTCTCGAGTTCGCGTTTAAGAGGGATTATGTATTCCGCAATGTTTTCTATTGTAACCTGTGGACGCTCTATTACAGATGCAAGTTTGCAACCGCGTACAAGTGGAGTGGTGCCAAGAGCTTCAAGTCCTTGGTTTATCAAGTCTGCCTTTAGTGAGAAGTTGTTTATAAAATCTGTAAGCTTGGCTATTTTCTCTTTTTTCTCGCAAAGGCGATTGTATCTCTCTTGTGTTGCAAGTCCTGCGTTATATGATTTTTCTGTCAGTCGCATATCGGCATTATCTGAGCGGAGCAGTATGCGGTATTCAGCTCTTGACGTGAACATTCTGTATGGTTCATCCACACCTTTTGTTACAAGGTCATCAATAAGCACGCCTATGTATGCCTCATCACGACGCAATATGAATTCGCCTTTCCGGTCAATCTTCATAGCGGCGTTTATGCCGGCAATCAGTCCCTGTCCAGCAGCCTCTTCGTATCCGGTTGTGCCGTTTACCTGTCCTGCAAAATAGAGGTTTTCTATAACTTTCGACTCTAATGTATGCTTTAGTTGTGTGGGATCGAAATAGTCATATTCAATGGCGTATCCGGGGCGATATGCTACAGCGTTCTCAAGAGCCGGAATCTTGCGTAGAGCTGTTAATTGTGCTTCCATGGGAAGTGACGATGAAAATCCGTTTACATAAATTTCCTGAGTGGTCTCGCCCTCCGGCTCAAGGAACAGAAGGTGACGGTCGCGTTCGGCAAATGTCACAATCTTTGTTTCTATGCTTGGACAATAGCGGGGACCAATGCTCTGTATCTGTCCGTTGTAAAGCGGGGAGTCGTCGAGGCTGTCGTTGAGTATCTTGTGAACCTCCGGATTTGTATAACAACCCCAACAAGGCAATTGCTGAAGATTTCGCTCTGTATTGCTGTATGAAAAACGATGAAAATCTTTGTCACCCTCTTGAATATCAACAAGTTGCATGTTAATAGAGCGTTTGTCGAGGCGCACCGGGGTGCCGGTCTTCATTCGCCCTGCTGTGATGCCGTGTCTTGTTATCGATTCGGTGAGTCCTTTTGCAGCCGGTTCAGCAACACGACCGCCCTCTATCTGCACTTTGCCAATGTGCATGAGTCCGTTCAGAAATGTTCCGGCTGTTATTATCACACTTTTTGCAAGGAATGTGGCATTCATCTGTGTTTTTACACCTATGGCTTTACCGTCCTCAACTATAAGTTCTGTTGCAATATCCTGCCACATATTCAGATTCGGGGTGTTTTCGAGAACCTCTCTCCAATATTGGCTGAATTTCATTCTGTCGCACTGCGCACGTGGGCTCCACATTGCCGGACCTTTGGAACGGTTGAGCATACGAAACTGTATCGAGGCCTTGTCGGTTATTATACCGGTATATCCGCCAAGAGCATCAATCTCGCGTACAATCTGTCCTTTGGCTATGCCACCGATAGCCGGGTTACAACTCATCTGGGCAATCTTGTTCATGTCTATAGTCATGAGACATGTCTTTTTGCCCATGTTTGCAGCTGCGGCAGCCGCCTCACATCCGGCGTGTCCTGCACCTATTACAAGTATGTCGTATTCAAATGTCATATTGTTCTGTTATTCAGGATTCTGGGCATAATATTCGTTCCACTCTTTAAGCACCTGCTGCCAGTCTACAGTTTCGCCGTCGGCAATGGCTTCTGCCTGTTGCACTGCTTCGTCGTGCAATTTCTTCTCGGCATGGCGAAGCTTCATGGCTTCAATTGTTGCATCATCGAGAATGTGTATCCTGTTGCGTCGTATGCACTCATCAAGGTCTGATGACCCAAATGCTTTTCCCTGTATGTTGAAATCTGAAATGTTGAATTCAAAAACAGTTCTCAATGTATGGCGCACCATCTTCTGCTGTGCGCGGTTGCCATGCATCTTGCTGCCGAGCAATTTGCGGATAACGTCAATCTCTCTTTGCGAAAATTTATTTCATCCCACTTGTCCTTAGTATTTATATGCGTTCAATTAAACATACAAAATTAGTATAACTTGCGTTCAATAGCAAATACTCCGCAGGTTTTGTTGTTTTTAGTCGTTCGGTATGGCATACTGTTTAAAAAAAGGTTTCATGTTTGGCACTTTTTTTAACTTGTTTATTATCTTTGCCCGTAATTTACAAAAACATTAATCGATTAATTCCAAATTACTATGGCTGATAAAAAAGTGAATCCGATAAAATGGGTACCTACTGCCTATTTTGCCATGGGTCTTCCTTTTGTGGTGCTTAACATGGTAACTGTTCTTATGTTCGAGGGATTGGGCGTCGACAAGACTCTCATTACATTCTGGACATCATTGATATTGTTGCCATACACATTGAAACCGCTGTGGAGTCCTTTCCTTGAACTTTTCAAGACTAAAAAATTCTGGGTGCTTGCCACACAGTTTGTAACAGGTATAACATTTGTGCTTGTTGCACTGTCGTTGGGATTGCCTTGTTTCTTCAGTATTGCCATTGGCTTGCTTGCTATTGTCGGTTTCAGCGGTGCTACACACGACATTGCTTGTGATGGTGTATATATGAGCGAACTCGATGAGAAACAGCAGGCTCAATACATCGGATGGCAGGGTGCTTTCTATAATATTGCAAAAATCGTCGCAACGGGCGGTCTGGTATATCTTGCCGGAATGCTCATAAAGCATTTCATAGATAAAGGTGCGGAATCGCACGATGCGAATGTGCAGGCTTGGATGATTATCATTGGTCTGTTGGGTGCAATAATGATTCTTTTGGCAGTATACCATCTGTTCATGCTTCCCACCGGTGGTAAAAGTAAGGATGGCAAACGCAGTGCGTCGGAAGTGGGAAAGGAACTTGTGGATGTGTTGCTCGACTTTTTCCGCAAAAAGAATATTGTGTACTATATTGCCTTCATAATATTGTACCGTTTCGCCGAAGGTTTTGTAATGAAGATTGTGCCTCTGTTCCTCAAGGCTTCGCGTGCCGAAGGTGGTTTAGGATTGGATGTTGAGACCATCGGATTGTATTACGGAACATATGGTGCTGTGGCATTTGTGCTTGGTTCGATATTGGCGGGATACTATATAAAATGGTTGGGATTGCGTAAGGCTCTTTTCCACTTGTGCTGTATCTTCAATATTCCGTTTGTCGTATACACTCTCTTCTCGATATACCAGCCCACCGAAGGTTGGCTCATTTGCAGCGGTATAGTGTTCGAGTACTTCGGTTACGGATTCGGTTTCGTGGGATTGACACTGTTCATGATGCAACAGGTTGCACCGGGTAAGAGCCAGATGGCACACTATGCTTTTGCTTCGGGTATCATGAACCTGGGTGTAATGCTTCCCGGTATGCTCAGCGGATGGCTGTGTGAGAAACTTGGCTTGTGGTTCGACAAACCGGGTGGCTTTGAACCGTTCTTCATCTTTGTGCTGTTCGCGACTATTCCGGCATTCCTAATCACATATTTCGTGCCGTTTGCACATACCGAAGAGAATAAAAAGTAGAATAACCGGTATATTCAATAAAGGGAAACGGGGAGGCATACATGTCTTCCCGTTGCTTTTTTATTCAGCTCAAAACCCAACAAGATTGTCTGCCATTATGTTTTTAGTGTCGGACCTCTTTTGTGTTACTTTTCAAAATTATTTGCCTATTTGCTATTTTTATTGAAAAAAAGTTTATTTTTGTCTTTTGTTAATATGCCTTATCAGCAGAAAAATAAACTATTTATTTTTTATATAATTTAATATCAATTCATTATGTGGTTATTTAATTCTTCTGTCGGAAAGAAGGTACTTATGAGTGTAACGGGCTTGGCTCTCGTTTTCTTCCTTCTTTTCCACATGTCAATGAACTTGGTTGCTATCTTCAGCACTGAGGGTTACAACATGATTTGTGAGTTCTTGGGAGCTAACTGGTATGCATTGGTAGGTACAGCAGGTCTTGCTGTTCTTGTCCTTGTACACTTTGTTTATGCTTTCATCCTTACACTTCAGAACAGAAAGGCTCGTGGTTCACAGCGTTATGCTGTGCTTGAAAAACCAAAGGGCGTGGAGTGGGCATCACAGAACATGCTCGTTCTCGGTATCATTGTAATTCTTGGTATGGGATTGCACTTGTTCAATTTCTGGGCTAAGATGCAGTTGCCCGAAGTTCTTCACATGTTGGGTATGCATATTGAGCCAAACGTTATGGCTAATGTGGCAAACGGTTCAGGCTACATTGCACAGACATTCACTTGTCCTGTCTATGCAATCCTTTACATTGTTTGGTTGGCTGCTTTGTGGTTCCACCTTACACATGGTTTCTGGAGCGCGATTCAGACACTCGGTATCAACAACAATGTATGGTTCTGCCGTTGGAGAGTTATCGGTAATGTTATCGTAACTTTGATTATCCTCGGTTTCTTTGCTGTAGTTGTAGCCGGTTTCTTCGGCTTGGGCGCACTTGGTACTATTGAGGTTGCCGCTCCTGCAGCTTGTTGCGCACCTTGTTGCTAATAACAAATTACTGTAAAATCTAAAACAAATATATTATGGCTAAAATAAGTTCAGTAAAAGTGGATTCTAAAATCCCTGAAGGCCCATTGGCTGAAAAATGGACGAACTACAAGGCACATCAGAAATTGGTGAACCCTGCCAACAAGCGTAAGTTGGATATCATCGTTGTTGGTACCGGTCTTGCAGGTGCATCAGGCGCTGCATCTCTCGGTGCTATGGGTTTCAACGTGCTTAACTTCTGTATTCAGGATTCTCCACGTCGTGCTCACTCTATTGCAGCACAGGGTGGTATCAATGCAGCAAAGAACTATCAGAATGATGGTGACTCTGTTTACCGTCTTTTCTACGATACAATCAAGGGTGGTGACTACCGTGCACGCGAGGCTAACGTTCACCGTTTGGCTGAGGTGTCAGGTGCTATCATCGACCAGTGCGTAGCACAGTGTGTACCTTTTGCACGTGAGTACGGCGGTCTTTTGGCTAACCGTTCATTCGGTGGTGCTCAGGTATCGCGTACATTCTATGCCCGCGGTCAGACCGGTCAGCAGCTCCTTCTCGGTGCATACTCAGCACTCAACTATCAGGTAAACCAGGGTACTGTAAAGGTATTCACACGTTACGAGATGCTTGACCTCGTTGTTATCGACGGTCGCGCACGCGGTATTATCGCACGTAACCTTGTTACAGGTAAGGTTGAGCGTTTTGCCGCTCACGCCGTAGTTATCGCTACCGGTGGTTACGGTAATGCATACTTCCTTTCTACAAATGCTATGGGTAGCAACGGTTCTGCAGCATTGCAGTGCTACCGCAAGGGTGCTTACTTCGCTAACCCATGTTATGCACAGATTCACCCGACATGTATCCCTATTCATGGCGACAAGCAGTCTAAGCTTACACTTATGTCTGAGTCACTCCGTAACGACGGTCGTATCTGGGTTCCAAAGAAACTTGAGGATGCAAAGGCACTTCAGGCAGGCAAGAAACATCCTAACGATATTCCTGATGAGGATCGTGACTTCTACTTGGAGCGTCGCTATCCAGCGTTCGGTAACCTTGTTCCACGTGACGTTGCATCACGTGCTGCAAAAGAGCGTTGCGATGCAGGTTATGGT
>JAGBSZ010000229.1 GCA_017631585.1 Bacteroidaceae bacterium | reverse complement strand
CTGTTGAAATGAGTTGAACACCGTCTGCATGAAGCATCTTGATAATCTCGTCCAAACCGTCCTTGTAGAAAACGGAAACCAATGCCGATTTAATTCTTTTTGTTGACATATAAAATAGTGTGTTTTGATGTTTATTCTGTTGAATATGAAAACGTTAAGCGAGAAACCGGAGGATGTGCCTCCAATTTCTCGCGAAGTTAACTTTTTTTGCCCGATTTTGCACTAAAAAAACGGGTATATTTATCAACAAATTAGCATTATTTAATGCTTTCTTTTTTTGTAGTGTATGCAGAATCGACGCTGTCGCTTTAAGTTGCGTTTTTCTTGCTTTGTTAAACACTGATTATGCCTCCATCACCCCACGTATGAATCTTGCAATGCCGTTTATGCCGTCGGGGTCAAACATATTATCACCAGGAACGATTACTGCATCCCCGAATTGCTCCATGTGCTCTTTATAGGTGTTGGTTTCAATGTCTTTGGCAAAGAACAGCGAGTGTGCTGAGTTGTTGTAACCGTTCTCCATAGCCTTGATTTCAAGATGCTTGTATTCCAGAACCATGGGGCGTGTAATGGTCAGGTATTCAGGCTTGCCAAGAGTAGGCAGTTCTATTCTTGTTTCCTGGTTTTTTTCGCCAAGCATGTTCTTGAGTACATTGCTCGTGTTGTAATAGGGTTTTATAAGCACCTTCTCAACATCCTTTATCTGTGCGGCAATGGTAGCTCCTGTACCGTATGCGACAATAAGGTCGGGCTTCGATGTTCCAAAACTTAACCATCTTATTTTCTTTACCATCCTCTCGGGGTCTATGTGCTTTAATATCGTAATGCAATGATATTCGGTATCCAACAACTCTTTAACCGGGTTTAAAGCCGGGTCCCATTTGCTATGGAAAAGGTCATCGATGAACATTATTACCTTCCGCTCATCTTTGTGCGGGGTATAAACACTGGTAAGCGGTATTCTCATTGTTTTATGTGTCTTATAATTAAGCAACAAAATAGCAACATCTACACATGTCATGTGTAGATGTCATGTCGACCGTAGTGGAGACATCTCGTATATTCTATTCTATCCGTAAATGGCAGGGTTTACATAATCCCACATTATTGTGTTTATGACTGTTATTACCATCACGGCAAAGCTCCAGTTCTTCAGGTAGATGTAAAGTACCTCAGCCCAGTCGAATTTCTTGTATATCCAGCATTGGTAGGTTCCGTCTTTGCCTTTTTTTGTTGAAAGGCTGTCTATCTGAATCATCTTCCTGTTGTCCAGGAAATAGTATCGTCCGGTCGGTATCAGCGGTATGTACATTATGCTCAAGAAACTATAGCTGGTGTTGCGTTGTAAATCGAAATTGCTGCCGAATCGCCCGTACAACACATTGCCATTGCCAAAAAAACTTGTAAAGTATTCAAATGCCATAAAATTCTTATATTCACCAAGGGAATGGAATATCCTGTTCATGAATAACGGGTAATATACGTACTTGCTGAAGAAATAGACACCTGCCGCCCAGCAGAATACGGTAAATTGCGAGGTGCTCCGGTAACCGTTCATCACTCCAAGAACAATGATCGCAATGATGAGGCTGTAGCCTATAATGTTGTTGGTGATGCTCCAGATTTTCTGCACTCTTATTGCAAGTTTGCTTTTCTTGATGTCGTCTTCAATGTTCTCCATATTGCATTATCTGTCCTTATTTGATTACTTTGAGTTCAATATCCTAAAGTCTTATCCACCAGTTTTTCTGCGAGGCTTTTTTCGTTATCAATCTTCTTGCAAAGGACGTCCAATTGGCTGTCACTCAATTTTGTCTTTATCTCTTCGTGTGCATCGTAACAACTCAGGCTGCGTTCAATCGCTTTTAATAGTCCTACTTTCCAGGTGGTGTGATCT
>JAGBSZ010000228.1 GCA_017631585.1 Bacteroidaceae bacterium | reverse complement strand
TCGGCTGTGCTACTCACGACTAATTGCTGGCGGTATTGTCGATTTGCAAAGCAAATTTGTTCTTATTCCTCAATTGGAACTGACACGCGCTGTTGCTCAAACGGTGCCGGATTTCTTTTTTAAAATACATTTTGCAGGTGGATTGCAACCGTAGGGGCTGGGTCTGCCAGCCCTTGCAACCGCGGTCTGTGTCATCCCGACCTTTGTGGAGGGATCTCAAAAAAATCCGCGTTTTTTCAATCTCCCTCCGCAACTTCGTTGCTCGTCCCTCTTGCCAAGCGGGACAGTTTGTTTTTTCTAAGGGCAAACACACCGGTTTACCCCATACGCTTACGAACAAAATACGACACATCCACTATGATACTCAATATATTTTTGCAAAAAAACGCTATTAGCGTAAAATCATATCTAAATTATTACTAATTTTGTGCATTGAAACAGAGCAAATTGGGAAATGAATAATTTTTTGGCGACATACTGCAATGCTTTAAACTGCACCTCTTGTGCGGTTGTTTTATCGCACGCCAAAAATACCCCCCCCCATATGTAAATACATTGATAATCAATTAGTTATAAAGCTGATTGTAAATTATATCCGGCGTTACTGCTTATTACACTAAGCGGTAACGCCCTTTTTGTGTGTCTATTCTTAAACAATAAATAATTCTAAAATCAAAAACACTGAAAAAATTAAAATTTATGGCAATTGCCCTTGTGGCAATGTTTGGTTTCACCGCTTGCGATAACGAGTGCGAACATGAGTTGAACAAAGCATGTGAGCATGAATATATCGAGGTTGATTATAGCAAAGCTCTTGTTGGTACTTGGACTTGCATGGATGAAGACTATGCAGAGGCTATGGTTATCAAAGCTGATGGTTCGGTAGAAGTAACTGGTGTGGTAGATGGCGAGTATTTCGAATCGAAGGGTACAATCAAGGTAGTAAACAACAAGATGATTTATGCTCTTGATAATGGCGACGAATGGGAAGGTCGTTTTGAGATGACAGCAGGCGAATCTTTCTCTATGATTTGGGATGATGAGCTCGATATTCGTTATACATATCACTATTGCGAAAACAACCTTGCTGATGAAGTTGTAGGTATGTGGGTTTGTCATGAAAGTCTGCCAGGAGTAGAAAACGACATGGCTATTATAACTTATTCTGAAGACGGTAAAATGGCTATGACAGCGCAGGCTTCTGCTTTCATCGCTGGCGACTTTGTAAATGTAATGTCTGATTATAAAGTAGTTGGTGACCTTGTATTTAAAATTTTACCTAAAGAGAATGTTCCAGAAGGTGCAGTTCCTTATATTGCTTCCCGTTTGATTTACACTTCAAATGCTACATCTTTGGGTGATATTTTGACAGAAACACAACATGTGCAATCTGAAAATGGTATTGTAAAGTTAACTTCTTCTTTCCTCCGTGTCAAGCAATCTCTCGAACTCCCCGGCAATAAGTATGATTACAGAGCTACATACGTAACCAATGTAAGTGGTGAGGATAAGGATATTCCATTCTTGAACACTTCATTCAATTTTGCCAAGATGGATGGCTCTGTCATTGACAAGTTCCTGAAATCAATTCTCTTCACAGTTGAGTTCCCCGAGGCGAACAAAATCAAATACAGCTATTTGCTTGAGGGTCAGAACATTGTCATGGAGGCTCCTATTGAGGTTGACGGCAACAAGATGACTATCAAGATGAGTGAGAATGAGAAAACACCTGTTTATCAGGATGTTTTGGTATATGCATTCCAGGACCAGGACAATACACAGATGCATTTGTATATGCCAACCGAGTCTTTTGAGAAGTTCTTTGCGAATACATCAGTAGCAGTGATGGTTGGTCACGGTCAGTTGGATATAAATAATGCGGATGCAGTTGCGGAGGTATATAATAAAGTTGCCGATGCTGTTGAGTCAATCAACCTCAGCATTGTGACAAGGGCTGCGAAGTAATCAGCAAATAATACATAAAATCATTGCGTAACGGAAACCCGTTACGCAATGATTTTATTATTTAATCTCTTCAAACACCTCTAATGTGGTTTCATCTTCTGCTACGGTCAGCATGCATTCCGCACCCTCGATAAGCGGTATATTTTCATCGCAATGCCCTATGGGGAAATCGAAGCATACAGGAATATTGTATTTCTTTACAATGTTATGTATGAGATTGTATGGCTCTCCAAATTCGGGGTTTTCTTTTATCCCGGTGAATTGCCCCACTATAACTCCTTTTATTCTTGACAACGCACCGCAGAGTTCCAACTGGTACATCATACGTTCAATGCGGTAGGGCTGTTCTCCGATATCTTCAATAAAAAGTATAATATCTTCTTTGAAAATATCATACTCTGTTCCTATTAGGGCTGTCAGCACCGAGAGGTTACCGCCGGCAAGCCTGCCGGTAGCTGTTCCGTGTATGTCAAGTTTGTGGGAGACGTTTTCGTATCTCGGTTTTTTGCCGAACAATATATCTCTGAGCATATTTGCCGGGAAACTGTCAGGGAATTTCGACAGATGGTTGCATTGCGAGGCGTGAATAGACATAATCCCCTGTGAGAGGCATGCTGCATGCAATGCCGAACAGTCGCTCATGCCGATAATCCATTTGGGATGCTCTTTTATTAATGTGGCAAAATCTCTGAGAAGATGCACGCATCCATAACCGCCATAGCTGCAAAGCACAGCCTTTATATCATTGTCAGTAAGTGCTTTGGCAAAATCGTCCATTCGCTCCTCGGCTGTTCCGCTGTAGTAGCCCTTTTTTGTCTGGGCATGGGGCATTATCTTTACCTTTAGTCCCCACTTTTCCAAAAGGAGTGCAGTAGCATCAATAATAGCTGTATCGCGCAATGCTCCCGCAGGAGATAGTATGGCAATAGTATCGCCTGTGTTAAGCGGAGCAGGGGCTTTCATTGCTATCAGCTACATGATGAACCTGTAGAGACAATCTTATACAGTTTGTCGCTTGGACGCACCTTGCATGGTACTTTGAACGATACGCGCTCGCCCTTGTGTACGGTCTCTACACTCTGCAGGTTCACACGTGGGTCTTCCAATTCCAGATATACGGCACCTGTTGTAGGTCCTGTAATCAGAATCTTTTCCCCGGCATTTACTTCGCCTGCCTCGATGTGGAACTCGCCTACGCCCAAATTCGAGAAGTGCTTGATGGCTTTTCCAATATAAACCTTGCGCTCTGTTGCCTGAGAACCGTAGATATTGCTCCACTCGCCAAGTTTCTGTCCTTGGTAGTAGCCATCCCAAAAACCACGGTTAAACACGGTTTTCAATCTCTCGTCCCAAGCATCTTTCTTATCCTCTGTAAGCTCTCCGTCAAGATAAGCCTGCAAAGCCTCGTTGTAACATCCGGCAACAGTGCTTACATATTCAGCACCACGTGCGCGACCTTCAATCTTGAATACTCTCACACCCGACTCAATCATACGGTCAATGAAACGTATGGTCTTGAGGTCCTTGGGTGACATTATATACTTGTTGTCAACCTCAAGTTCAATATCGCTCTCGCGGTCTTTAACAATATATCCTCTTCGGCACACCTGCATGCATTCGCCACGGTTTGCACTGCGACCCAGCTGGTGCAACGACAAGTAGCACTTGCCCGAAATAGCCATGCATAATGCACCATGGCAGAACATCTCAATGCGTATAAGCTCACCCTTTGGACCACAGATGTTCTCATCGATGATAATCTTGTGTATTGCTGCAACCTGGTCCATGTTAAGCTCACGTGCAAGCACCACCACATCAGCAAACTGTGCATAGAACTTAAGAGCCTCACTGTTGCTTATGTTCAACTGTGTTGATAGGTGTACTTCAACACCCACCTTGTTACAGTATTGCATAACAGCCACGTCCGAAGCTATTACTGCCGAAATACCGCTCTCCTTTGCAGCATCAATGATGCTGTGCATCATATCAATGTCATTCTCGTATATGATGGTGTTTACTGTGAGATAGCTCTTGATGTTGTGATTGTCGCAAATCTCGGCAATCTCACGCAAGTCGTTTATTGAGAACGCACTTGCAGAATGCGCACGCATGTTAAGGTGTTCAATACCAAAATATATGGAGTTTGCTCCAGCCTGTATCGCAGCCGAAAGACTCTCGCGTGAGCCAACCGGAGCCATTATCTCAAAGTCGCTTCTTTTGTAGTTCATAAGGGATATGTGTTATTTTGGACAAAGATACAGCCAAACGAGCGATAAAAATGAAATTTACTTCAATTTTTTCACAGCGAGTGCAGATTATCTTCGAGCTTTAGCTCAAAGATACAGCCAAACGAGCGATAAAAATGAAGTTTACTTCAATTTTTTTTACAGCGAGTGCAGATTTGTGGTTTGATTTGGCTTATATCAAGTGGAGTCAGTGTTTTCTTAATGAAAACTCAAACTGCAATCCTCCGGCCTCGCGGTTGGCTACGGAAATTGTTCCGCCATGGAACTGCACGGCATGCTTTACTATGGCAAGCCCCAGACCTGTACCACCCATTTGGCGCGAGCGTCCTTTATCTACACGGTAGAATCTCTCGAAAAGGCGTGAGAGTTGTTTCTCTTCGACACCGCAGCCGTCATCTTCGAAACGTATTGTGCAGTAGCTGTCGTTGTTCTCAAGCAACGATATGTAGATGTTCTTTCCACCTGAATATGCTATGGCATTTTCTGTCAGGTTACGGAAAATAGAACCTATCAGCGACAGGTTTCCGTCAACAATTACCTGTTCGTTGAAATCGATATGCAGCATGAAACGCTCCTCTTCGGGCATTATCTCCAACTCTTCGGCAATCTCGTTGATTATGTTGTTTATTACTACACTCTCTTTGCCTATGAGCTGGCTGCCGTCTTCCATGCGTGTGATAAGCGATACATCATTCAACAGACGGCGCAGACGTTCATTGTTGGTATAGCATCTCTCTATCAGTTCCTGACGTTTCTCCTCGCTCAGGTTTATTCCGGAAAGCAGTGTCTCCAGGCATACCTGAATGGATGCAACGGGT
>JAGBSZ010000227.1 GCA_017631585.1 Bacteroidaceae bacterium | reverse complement strand
TTTGACAATCAAAATCCAGTATCTAACAGATATTACATCCCTGTAACCGTACATGGAAAAGAATATCAGTTTATGTTTGATACGGGAGCAACTACCACCTATTTTTCAAAAAGATTTGCAGACCTCATAGGAGTTGAATTTGTTGGTTATAGTTCCAAATATGGAGATTATTTCTATTTGGATAGTTTGCAATTAGGTAATATTATATGTAAGAATATTATAGGTCCAGCGCATAATGGAACACCTATTGATAGTGTGGCAACAGTAGATGCAGTTATTGGTATGGATATTCTGCAAAGGTTGGGCGAAATACAAATTGATAACAAAAAGAGATGTCTTGTGATTCCATCACGCTATACACCAACTCCAAAGTATGGAAAGAATCTACGAAACACTGGTTTTTCATATTATGTAAAGGCTACAGATTCAACAGGCCTATTGAATGTTTTTCTGGACAGTGGTGCCGAAACTGGCTTTACTTACAACTATTTTGTAAAACATAAAGAAGAGTTCTCACAACTTCGCGGGACAAAAGAACTTACCATTGGAAGGGTTGATGGTTTCTATTCAACAATGGCTATTAAGTTCCCTTCAGTGAAGTTTGAAGTTTGCGGTATGGATGTGAATATGCAGGATGTGTATGTCCCCTATATGAATCAACATCACGAGATTAATGATGTCGTTTTAGGAGTTGACTTTTTTCAGCAGTATGATAAGGTTATTCTTAACTTCAAGAATATGTTTATGATGACAAAATAGAACAATATTTATAGTAAAATCAAAATTTACGTCTAACTATATGAGTGATCTTATATCCCGATTAAATAGTTATGCAACTAAAATCGTGATACAGAATCATATATTCTAAAATGTCTTATCTCAACCCATCTAAAGTCTGTAATTATGAGAGCAAGTAACAATAATAAATTGCGACGAGGTGCTTTGTTTTCTCTATTTGTCACGTCCTATACACCCCTGTTTCTTATTGTTATATGTAAGCAATTGAAAGAAGGATGGGAGTATATACATTGGGGAGGTTGGAATAAGGATGCATTAAATTGTTTTTTTAGACATTTTGGTATGTCATCTTTTCTTGGACTTGTAACTATAATAGGAGTAATTGGAGTTTTGATACTTCTATACAACTTAGAAAAGAATTTGCATAATGGCATAGTTGCAAAAGTTGTTAAGATAAGCAACAGAAACAGTGAGGCAATAGGCTATATAGCAACATATATAGTACCTTTTCTTACGAGTGATTTTTCTTCTTTATTTGAGTGTTTGATGTTTATTGCTATAATGGTATTGATTTATACAATATACATCCATTCTAATATGATATTGATTAATCCGTTCCTAAATTTAAAATACTCACTTTTAGAAGTTGATTATTGTGTTGTTGGTGATCCTTCGAATGAGATTCATGATGCACTCATTATAACAAATACAAAAGACTATAAAGAGAAAGTTAATTACAATATATATCAAATAGGTTTTAAATTGTATTATGGCAAAGAAAAAAAATGAGGAAAAGGTTTCTTCAAAATTAGACGAAATTCTTAATGTTATAAAGACTACTAAAGAAGAAAATGTTAAACTCCACTTTATTACACGAATCCTTAAGGAAGGAGTTAAAAAACGTGATAAAACTTTAGATAAATACATATTCAAGGTATATCAAATAGATATTGATGATGAGATTCGGAAATATTTATATGATTTGTCTATTAACGAACTTGAAAGGACAATAACTAAAAATTATTCACTTATAGATTATGATCCTATTTCTGATGATACCGAACATTTATTTTCATATAAGTTGAAAGCAGAAACATCATCATTCTCCGATGTTGTAATAAACCAATTAGGCAAAGAGTTACCAAAAGTAGAAAGCATTGAAGGAATTGTGTCCGAAAATGAAGAGTTATGGGCCTATTGTATTGGATTCTTAGATGTTGATAATGCTTCTTGGATATATACCTTTAGAAAAATAATGGTAAGCAAAATTGCTATTGATGAAACAAAAGATTCTGAAAAGAGTATTTTTTTGCGTCAGATTAGAACTGTATTCAATTCTACTTCTAAGAAATTAACACTAATGAAGGGTGAAGCTGTTACATTGGACAAGCAGATAGATTGCTTGTATTGTGACGAAGTATTCTATATTCTAAAAAAGATTCCTTTTGAGCAAATTGTGGGACTTCAAGAAGAATATCATATCAAGGCTGTTGAAGTTGTTGAATGTATGAAAGAAACAGGCATGATAGATGGTCTTGAGAATATGGAAGAAGAATTGAAGTCAAATACTAGTTTACACAAAAAGTTAGTTAAGTTACAACAAGTAGGGGGACTTGAGAAACTTGATACTACTCGAATTAAGAAGATGGAAAATGTTTCAAAACGATATGGAGATAAAATAAATGTTGATGCTAATGGTCACATAAAAATAACAGATCGTAAAGACTTCGAAGCTGTAATTAAAGCGATGTGTGATTATTATAAGAAAGGTGAAATATCTGGTAAAAGTTATGGAACCTATTCTGGTAGAGAATTGAAGCAGAAACAGGACTAACTAGTCAGCCTCAAATCACCACCGATAAAATATTGGGTGGAAAAATTCCGAATATATTGTCGGGGGACAAAGATTTTACAAACAAAACCATACTAAATACAAATACATTGGGTTTTGGGTGAGCTTCTTTTGCTAATTCATATTTGCAGATGTTTGTATTTCATCACTTTTTACCTCAAAAATAGGTATTTTTGTCCCCCGAAGTGCCCGAGGGACAAAAAAGGGACAAAAAAATACGTCCCTCGAGTGCCTGGGGCACAAACGAGGGACAAAATTGATTTTTTGCGCTTTGCTTATATTAATCGCAAAGCTGTCCTATTTGGTTGTTATTCAATGTGTTATCAGGTGATTCGTGCTTAAAATTATCGATTTGTATTATATTTGCTAATATATTGATTATCAACGTGTTAACTAATCACTATTTCCCGATGCAAAAATTGGCAAAAATGTTACCCAAAACTTCATCTGTGGTCATTTCGCCGAGGATTTCGGAGAGGTTGCGGATGGTGGCGCGGAGGGGTTCGCTCACAAGGTCGCCGGGCAAGCCGCCGGCAAGTCCGGTCTGTACTTCTTTGATATTATCCAAAGCGCGTTTCAGTGCTTCGTAGTGGCGGGCGTTGGTAACGACTACATCTTGGGAGCTGATGGCGGGGATTGATGCGCTACGTACGAGGAACTCTTCGAGTCGTTGCATGTTTATTCCTTCTTTGGCTGATATTGCCCATAGGTCACCACTCTCCCATTCTGCTTTTTTGCCGTATCTTTCCACCATCTGTCTGCTCCATTCTATCTTTTGTGACAGTTGTGTCTGTTCAATGGCATCGCACTTGTTTACAAGAACTGCGAGTTTCTTTCCGTCACATTCGGGCAGGATTTTCTTGGCAAGTTCTTCTATTTTTATATCATCCGAGGTGGGGTCGATGAGCCATATTGCTATCGATGATTTTTTGAGCTGTTCTATGGCACGTTCTATACCTATCTGTTCCACCACATCTTCTGTCTCGCGCACACCTGCTGTGTCGATAAAGCGGAATGCAACTCCACCGATATTCATCATTCCTTCTATGGTGTCGCGTGTGGTACCACTGATATCGCTGACGATTGCTCTGTCTTCGCGCAGCAGAGCGTTGAGCAGTGTACTCTTTCCTGTATTTGTCTCACCTACAATAGCCACGGGAACACCGTTCTTCACAGCGTTGCCTACGCTGAACGAGTCGGCAAGACGTGTCATTACAGTCTCAACCTCTTGGCACAATGCCTGCAGCTCCTGACGGTCGGCAAAGGCTACATCTTCTTCACTGAAGTCGAGTTCGAGTTCCATAAGCGTTGTCAACTTCAACAGTTTGTCGCGCAACTTGCCCAGTTCATTGCTAAATCCTCCCTTTAGCTGGTTCATGGCAAGGCGATGCGATGCGCGCGATGTTGATGCTATAAGGTCTGCCACAGCCTCGGCACTGCTGAGGTCCATTTTGCCGTTCATGAAAGCGCGCATGGTAAACTCACCGGGAGCTGCCTGACGCGCTCCCATGTCGAGCAGTGCAAGCAACAGTTGCTGTGTTATATATGACGAAGCATGACAGCTTATCTCAATGCTGTCTTCACCGGTGTAGCTATGAGGTCCTCGCATAATGGTTACCAGCACCTCATCGAGTATCTCTTTGCCGTCGGTACATATGTCACCGAACACCACCGTGTGTGTTCTGCGTTCTACGAGTGAAACCCCTTTGCGTGGCGTAAATATACGCGATACATATTCAATGGCTTTATCGCCCGAGATTCTTATAACGCTTATCGCTCCGCCCTGCGGTGTTGCCAAAGCGCATATTGTGTCATTCATCGTCTGATTATTTCTTTTGTTTATTTTAATTGCAAGGGCAGACACACCGGTCTGCCCCTACGGTTATTTTTTTTAACGGTAATAAATAGATAGTTTCTAATGAAGATTTTGAGGGCAAGCGTAACGCAAAGTTGCGCTTTTTATTCATTCTCAAATTCTTTCTAGCACCGTTTCTATCAGTTCATTCATCTTCACTGCATAGTCGATATTTGCCTCTTTAGCGCGACGGTTGGCTATCACAAGACACGCCGTGACAGCCTTATGTCCCATGAGTGCCGCAAGACCTGCCAGGGCAGAGCTTTCCATCTCGAAGTTGGTGATACGTTGTCCCTCGAACTCAAACGATTCAACAAGTTCATTCTGACGGGGGAATGCCAACGGCACACGCAACTGTCGTCCCTGCGGTCCAAAGAATCCTCCACAGGAGATTGTCACGCCACGCACCATGTCATCTTTAGCTATGCGCTCCACCAATTCTTCGTCAGCAGGAATTGTATAAGGCGCGCAGAGCAAAGGCGACCAGTTGAGATGCTTCTTGAAAGCCTCTTCAAACCGAAGGTCGCAAGCCTCATTACGTCCGGCATAGAAGTTCAGCAAGCCATCAAAGCCAACGGACTTCACCGAGCAGATAAACGAACCTAACGGAGTAAACTCCTGCAAGCCTCCGCATGTGCCTATGCGCACAAACTCAAGCTGTCTAAAAGTATCTTTCTCGTAACGTGTCTCAAAATCGATATTTGCAAGAGCATCAAGCTCATTAACGACAATATCGATATTGTCACAACCGATACCTGTACCGACAACGCTGATGCGTTTGCCTTTATATGTTCCGGTAATTGTACGGAACTCACGTGCGCATACCTCGCACTCCTGAGAGTCGAAGAACGCAGCCACTTTAGGTACTCTGTTCGGGTCACCTACAAGAATAATCTTATCAGCCAACTGTTCAGGCTTCAAGCCTAAGTGGTATATAGCTCCATTGGGTTCAATGAGCAGTTCCGAAGGGGCAAAATAACGTTTCATAATCGTACAAATTAATATCTACGAATATTCAACACATCAATCCTTTGCAATGTTGTCGCGCATTGCGGTATCTGCCTGAATATTCTTCATGCGGTAATAGTCCATGATACCGAGGTTTCCGGTACGGAATGCCTCTGCCATAGCCTTTGGAACCTCAGCCTCTGCCTCGATAACATGTGCGCGAGCCTCCTGCGCGCGAGCCTTGTTCTCCTGTTCGAGAGCAATAGCCATTGCACGACGCTCCTCAGCCTTAGCCTGAGCAATATTCTTGTCGGCATTTGCCTGGTCAATCTGCAATGCGGCACCGATGTTCTTACCAATGTCGATATCGGCAATATCAATGGACAGAATCTCAAACGCAGTACCGGCATCAAGACCTTTCTTAAGCACGAGCTTGGAGATTGAATCGGGATTCTCAAGCACAGCCTTATGGCTCTCTGCCGAACCGATAGATGATACGATACCCTCGCCTACACGCGCAAGGACAGTATCCTCACCGGCACCACCGACAAGACGTTTGATATTGGCACGCACTGTAACGCGGGCAATGGCAATGAGCTGGATACCATCCTTTGCCACAGCTGTAACATGTGGAGTATCGATAACCTTGGGGTTCACTGACATCTGCACAGCCTCGAACACGTCGCGACCTGCAAGGTCAATGGCTGTAGCCATCTGGAACGAAAGTTCGATATTTGCCTTTGAAGCTGATACAAGAGCATGGACAACCTTTTCCACATTACCTCCTGCAAGATAGTGAGCCTCGAGGCTGTCACGTGTAATAGTGTCAAGACCTGCCTTGTGCGCCTCAATCATAGCTTGCACAATCTTGTAAGGGGGCACATTACGGATGCGCATAAGGAACAACTGCATCAACGAAATCTGCACTCCCGAAACCTTGGCAGACAGCCAAAGCATAAACGGTACATAGTGGAAGAATATTGACAGAAAGACAATAAGCGCCACCACTACTCCGGCGATAAAAAAAGCACTCATAATTATATATTTTAATTGGTTATTTAATTGTTCTCACAAAAACAGTATCTTCCGACAGGCGCACCACCTCAATAGGTTCACCTTCATCGACAAGACCCGACTCAGATTTTACCTCAACGATATTGCCGTTTATCTCTGCTTCGCCGATAAGCGCAAGGCGTGTGCGTGTAACACCCCTATCACCTACAGCAAACTTCTTTATCTCATCCTCCTTCACTGTAGAATCGATATTCCTTTTAAGAGCCACCTTGTCGAGCGACTTGCCATACAATGCCCACAAGAATATACCTACACAAATAGCACAAGCCACAAGCAGTGTAATCCATCCGGCAATGTTACCTATCAAGAAAAAAGAATAGGAAATAGCTCCAATCATCGACAGAAGACCCAAAATACCCGTGAATCCAAAGCCTGGGATAAGCATCACCTCCACAACCAGCAACACAGTTGCGAAAAGCACAATCAACGCTGTTATCAAATATTCCATAATAATTATTTTATATACCTATTTTATAAAGTTCTTCCTGTTCAAGCCTTCTTATATGCCGTTCCATCAAGACGAGTGCCTCCTGTTCCTCCTCTACATCACGTTCAAGAGCAAGAATCTCTTCACGCATAGCCTCCTTTTCCAATGTGGTTGCCGATGCATATTCATCACGCTTACGCTCGAGCAGAGCAATATTATTTTCCTGCGCTATCCTGCGCTTACGCCACTCCACGAACATTTCACGCGCAGCCTCACTCACAAAATCAGACAAACGTGTGTAATCGTGGTCATCATCGACAACAAACAGAAAATCATTTTTATTACCGCCCTGCGATGCATCGTACAACAAAATGGCATACTGCTGTGCTGCCTTACGAATCACCTCCTCATCGTTTTGGGTATCGGCAATGGAATTTATTCTCGCACGCGAAAGAAGGACTTCAAAGCCAAGCGATTCGTCATATTTCACAGTTCCTTTGTTTGGCACAAACAGATACACACAAACAGAACCTTCGGGCTGGTTACGGTCGGTAGCAAACCATCCAAGGTTGGCGACTTCGTTTATGGCAAGCATATAATCATTGGCTGTGGAATTGAAAGGCATACCAAGATTATCGGGACGTAGGAAACGTCCGCTTTCCGTGTCAAGACGCGTCACAAAAAGATCATAGCCGCCGATAGAGCCTTCACCGTCACTCGCAAAATAGAGTGTGACACCATCAGAAAGCATAAATGGATAATCGTCGTTACCCTTGGTATCAAATCCCTCAACAGGCTTTGCCCTACCCCATTCGTCACCGACTTTTGTATTGCGATACAGTTTCAATACACCGTCATCCTCAACATCGGAGAAACATATATCCATTCCACGCTCCGAACAATAAATGTTTCCATTTAGCGAAGCATCGTCAAAAAAATCAGCCTGCGTTGCAACAATACCGGCATCTCTGCCGATATTATACACCGAGAAGAGTTCCGACTTGCTGACAACAAAGCTATCGACAATGCATATATTCTCGCAATTCATAACCATGCGGTTCAACTTTTTGACATGAGAATAACGCTTCTCATATTCTATACGCAAAGAATCATCCTTGGTCAAATCCAAGAAATCATCATAACATGAGATAGCCTTGGGATAATCAAACATGTCAAGATAATAATTACCCAGATAACGGAATGCATTACTGATTTTACGCGAAGCCGCAAACTCGAGCATCGGCAGAATATCCACCGAATCGCCGGTTTCATAACAGCATACGGCATACCAATAGTTATATTCCGAATTCTGAGGATATTTCTTCAGCAGTTTTTGGAACATAGGCTTTGCCTCCTCATATTTACCCTGCTGAAAGAGCTTGCGTGCAGTATTCTTGTTCTGCGCAGTAACCTCCCCCGCAAGAAGAAGAAGCAATATGACTATGCTATATATCAGTTTCATCAATCTCGACAAAATTAAACAGATTAGTTATTTCGTATAAGCACAAATATACACACAAAAATCTTAATTCATAATAAGAAAGCCTTTTTTTGTATTATTTAATGTAATAATTAATAAAAAATGATAATCCGACTGCTATTTTGATTAATTTTGCGGCGCAAAAACAAAAAGCATCAAGATGCCCAAACCAACAGAAGAGCAAAAATTGTATCTGCGCATACACAAACAGTTCAACCGCGCCACAAAAGAGTATGCCATGCTGAGCGACGAAGACAAGATTCTCGTTGCTCTGTCGGGAGGAAAAGACTCACTGACCATGTTGCAGCTCATGGCTGAACGCAGCCGCATATACAAACCCAAGATAAGCATCGTTGCAGCACATGTAAAGATGAGCAACATACCTTACAGCGTGAATCCCGAATTTCTCAAAGATTTCTGCGACAATCTCGATGTAGAACTGCACATTTTGGAAAGCGGCTTTGACGCAAGCACCGACAAGCGCAAATCACCTTGTTTCCTATGCTCATGGAACCGTCGCAAAGCATTGTTCACCTTGGCACAGGAGATTGGATGCAACAAAATTGCATTAGGGCACAACATGGACGACTTCATCGAGACAATGCTCATGAACATGACATTCCAAGGCACATTCAGTGCCATGGCACCGGTAATGAGCATGGACAAATTTCCGATAACAATAATACGTCCACTATGCCTTGTAAACGAAAATGACGTAGAAAAATATGCGCAGGAGCAACAATTCCCCCCATTAAAGAAAAACTGCCCGTACGAGAACGACTCGCACCGCAAAAGCATGAAAGACCTGCTTGCCCACCTTGAGTCACTAAATCCGGAGGCACGTTACAACCTATGGGGGTCGATGAGCAATATACAGACATCACTCTTGCCACCAAGAATAGATAAAAAACAATAAAAATCAATAAGAAAATGTCAAAAGCAATCCTAACACTCGTACTTCTCATCATCTCCAACACATTCATGACTTTCGCATGGTACGGCAACCTAAAATTGCAGGAGATGAAAGTTATATCGCAAAACACCTCAATCGTAGTTATTGTACTAATAAGCTGGTGCGTCGCCCTGCTCGAATACTCTTTCCTTATCCCTGCCAACAGAATAGGTTCTGAGATAAACGGAGGACCTTTCTCATTGGTACAACTCAAAGTAATCCAGGAGGTTATCTCGTGCCTTGTATTCGGCGTAATAGTATCGGTTTGTTTCAAGGGAGAAACACTGCAATGGAACCATCTTGTAGCGGTAATATTCCTTATATTGGCAGTCTATTTTGTATTCATGAAATAGAAACGTGCTGTTAACAACAGAGCATCACAAGCAACAAATCAAGCGACAAACAACAAAAAAGAAAAAAAATAAAAAAGTTTTCTTTGTCGTTTGAATTTTAAATCATAATTTTGGGAAATAATTGGTAAAAAATATAAAAGCACTACCAACGACATGTGTGCAAACACTGCCAAAAGACTTAAAGGATATAAAGAAAAAACGATATGAACATGTTCAATTTTAAATTCTTTAAAAAAGCACTTGTGTGCGCAACCCTTTGTATTTCAGGTGTTATAGCAACAAGTTGTGTTGACGACATCCCGGAAGAAAACCGCTTCACATGGACAGGAGAGTTGATTTCGACCTATCTGGAAAAGAATCCGGAACAGTATAGTAGCTTTGTAACAATCCTGAAAAAGGCAAACATCAGCAAAAAAGCACAGAGCAGCCTTTTTAAGACATTGTCAACATACGGTTCATATACATGTTTCGCACCCACAAACGATGCAATATACAAATTCCTTGAAGAGCAATCTGCCAATCCGGAAAAAACCGGCGTTTATTCAACAGACGTAGAACAGCTTGACGATAGTATTGCAACAGAAATCGCCAAGAATCATATTATAGAAAAAGCATATAAGACCATTGACACACCGGATGGTCCGTTCCCCAAGAACTCAATGAACCGACGTACCATTGAGCTATCAACAGCCACTGGTGCATTGATGATTGACAAGACCTCTAAAATCATAGAACTTGACATTGAAACAGAAAACGGTGTAATCCAAGCTATCGACAAGGTGCTGAACCCCTCAGACAAGAAAATCCACGAACAGATAATCCAGTACAAGGAATTCCGTTTGTTCGGTGAAGCCATAATGGCAACCGGTCTTGATGAAATGCTCGACTTGTACAAGATTGACCCTGAATATGAAAATCTCATCGAAGACCACGGAGGTAAACTCGAGTCAAATAAATATGTAAAAGCCGAAGGTAAGGCGTATGCGCCGGTTGAGCGTCGTCAACGTTATACAGTTCTTATTGAACCAGACGAGTTGCTTGCTGACGAGAACAACAACCACTTGGGCATAAAAATTCTTACAATCGAAGACCTCGAAAAGCTCGCACAGGAATTCTACGGAACAGAGGCTTCCGGCGACTACAAGAACCCCAAGAATGCGCTTCACCAATATATGTTGTACCACATTATCGATCGCCAGCTCTTTTACCAAGGTTCTGCGCCTGGTGGATTCATCATGGAGAACTTCTATGTAGGTGGAAAAGACGAGACTGCCGGATTCAGTTCCGAAACAAACCTGCCGAGAACATTTGACAGATGCGACTATTTTGAAACAATGTTGCCATACACATTGATTAAAGTGACACGTCCTTTCACCAACCCGGCACTCAGTGGAGAACTTGTGCTCAATTACGCACAAGAGCAAGGAACATATTGCACTCCTGGCAACATAGGTAAGATGGAGAAATACATGAATGTTTGCGTTATCGAAGAACCGGAGATTGAGGACTACAATTATATAGCACTGAACGGAACCATATACACTATCAACAAGATACTTGTATATAATGAAGACGAGATGACCGGTAACATCCTCAACGAGAGAATGCGTTGGGACGTATCATCACTATTCCCCGAAATGACTAACAACCTGTTGCGCTGGGAAGAGAACTCAACCAACAAAACTACATACTTGCCCGATGGTTATAGCGACCGTCTTGTAGTAAATGGAGTTGTTGACAACACTGTTATTCTGTACCTTCGTCCAACAGAAAGTGTAGGTCTTGGTGGCTATCCCAACTATATGGGTGATGAGTTGCTCGCTCTTGGACGTTACGACTTCAAATATCGTATTCCGCACGTACCACCCGGCAACTACGAGATTCGTTTTGGATATTCAGTCAGCAACCTGCGTGCAATCACACAGTTCTACTACGACGGAAAGGTATGCGGTATTCCTATCGATATGCAATTAGGCTCAAAAGATCCGTTGATAGGTTGGTTCGAAGATGAGGGATTGGGAGAGGATGTCATAAAAGAGAACGACAAGGCTATGCGCAACCGCGGTTACATGAAAGGTCCGGCAAGTTGCGTTCTTAACAAGAATGATGACAGCATGAGAAAATCAGAACTTGCACTACGTAAGATCGTCGGAACATTCAACATAACAAAAGGCGACCACTGGCTACGCTTCAAGAACGTAACAGAAAACGAGAAGAGTGGCGAAAACTACCTGCAGTTCAACCAAGACTACCTTGAAATTGTACCGACAAGTGTAATCTCAAATCCGGCAAAACCAGAAGACCAGAACTAAAAACAACATATCAGGAATGCCCGAAGGTTCAAAACTTTCGGGCATTCTTTCATTATTCACATGTTTTACGTATCTTCGCAAAAACGAACAAAACAAATATTATGAAAAAACTACTTTTAGCTACCCTAATCCTTTGCTGTGGCATAATCTCGTGCCAAAAGAATGAAAGCACAGCAAACTACCGCGTGGTACCGCTTCCACAGGAGATAACACTTATTGAAGCTGATGAATTCAACCTTGACAGCAAAACCGTTATCTGCTACAATGGCGATGAGCAGATGAAACACAATGCCGAACTCCTTGCAGAATATATCAAGGATGCCACATCGCTCGAGTTGTCAATTACTGACCAACCGGTAGAAAAAGCCATTACATTGGCAACAGCCGACTACATTGGCAACAATGAGGGATACAACCTCGGCATAGACAATGCAGGCATAAGAATCACCGGAAAAGCCCCTGCCGGAGTATTCTACGGAATACAGACACTGCGCAAATCGTTGCCCGTAGGCAAAGCCTCAACAGTGAGAATGCCTGCAGTGCAGATAAACGACTATCCCCGCTTCAGCTACCGCGGTGCGCACCTCGATGTTTCACGTCACTTCTTTACCAAAGACTCAATCAAGCGATTCATCGACATTCTTGCAATGCATAACATCAACCGCTTCCACTGGCACCTGACCGACGACCAGGGATGGCGCATCGAAATAAAGAAGTACCCCAAACTATCGACCATTGCAGCTGAACGCGACGAGACTGTCATTGGCAAGAACAGCGGTGTATATGACGGACAGCATTATGGTCCGTTCCTTTACACACAGGAGGATTGCAAAGAGATTATAAAGTATGCGGCAGAACGTCACATCACCGTAATACCCGAAATTGACCTTCCCGGACACATGCAGGCAGCACTCGCGGCATACCCTGAATTCGGTTGCACAGGCGGTCCTTACGAAGTGTGGAAGATGTGGGGAGTTTCCGACAACGTCCTTTGCGCCGGAAACGATGCTACACTCAAATTCATCGAAGATGTACTCGAAGAGGTTATAGCAGTATTCCCATCGAAGTATATACACATAGGTGGTGACGAATGCCCCAAAGACCAGTGGCAGAAATGTCCCAAATGTCAGGCACGCATCAAGGAACTTGGCATAAAAGGCGACAGCAGACACAGTGCAGAGATGTACCTGCAGAGTTTTGTCATCTCACATGCCGAGAAATTCCTCAACAGCAGAGGCAGACAGATTATCGGTTGGGACGAGATTCTTGAAGGAGGTCTTGCACCAAATGCAACAGTACACTCATGGCGCGGAATCGACGGCGGTATCGAAGCTGCAAAGCAGGGACACGATTGCATAATGTCGCCAAACAACTTCATGTACTTCGACTACTACCAGACAACACGCACCGACGAAGAGCCGTTGGCTATCGGAGGATACGTACCTGTAGAAAAAGTATATAGCTTTGAGCCAATGCACGAATCGTTGACAGCAGAACAGCAGAAACACATCATCGGAGTTCAGGCAAACCTATGGACAGAATATGTACCCACATTCAGCCATGTGGAATACATGGAGTTACCACGTATGGCAGCACTCAGCGAGGTACAGTGGTGTGAAGCCGGCAACAAAGACTTCGAAGATTTCAAACAGCGTCTGTTGCCATTGTTCAACCTGTACGGTGTATATGGTTACAACTATGCAAAGCATATTCTCGACATTGAAGCAGAATTCAACACAGACACAGATCGCAACGTAATAGCACTCACATTGAACGTGCTTGGCGACATGCCCATCTACTACACTCTTGACGGCAGCGAGCCAACAACAGCCTCAGCACGTTATACAACACCTGTCGAGTTCAAGAACTCATGTACTTTCAAGGCAAAAGGCATAGGTGAGAATTTCGAGACAAGAACATATACCGAAGAGATTTTCTTCAACAAAGCTACAGCAAAACCAATCACCCTTATACAGCCTGTCCACAAGAACTACACCTTCAAAGGCGCAATCACACTTGTCGATGGTTTGAAGGGAACACCCAACTACCGCACAGGACGTTGGCTCGGATTCAGCGAGAACGATTTTGAAGCCGTAATAGATCTGCAGGACGCAACAGAAATCAAAAGAGTGAAATTCGACACAAGCGTTGACAAAAGCGACTGGGTATTCGATATAAGAGGTATAAAAATTTCGGTTTCTGACGACGGCGAGAACTACAAGACACTCCTTGAAAAGGAGCACCCCTCACTCACCGACGAAGACCCTAACATAATATATAACCACACATTCGATTTTGAGCCTGCCACTGCACGATATGTAAAAATCAAGGCACTTGTAGAGCACAGCATCCCGGCATGGCACCCTGCTGTGGGCAAACCCGGATGGATTTTCATTGATGAGATAGTTATTGAATAATACACTGAATAAAATCAAGCAATACAAATTAAATGTGTTGCTTGATTTTATTTTGTTATCCACATTATTGAATTTTAAAATTTGGCTATAAAAGGAATATGTGCTATCTTCGCAAAAGAATAAAAAACAGATAATTCCACACACAGATACAAGAAATGATTGAACGCATTATCACTCTCGAAGGCATTGACCCTGTTGGCTTTTACGGTGTAGGAAACGTACACTTGCAAATGCTAAAACGACTGCATTCCAAGCTACGCATTGTTGCACGCGACAATGTGATAAAGGCAATGGGCGACGAAGAGGAACTTGAGCGTTTCAACAAGGTTGTGGAGTTACTTGTGGAGTATTGCAACAAATACAACAGCCTCAACGAGGAGGCAATAATCGATGCCGTTAACGGCAAAAAAGGTGACAAGGGCAACGATAGTAAAGTGATTGTATATAACATCAACGGTCGCCCAATATACCCCCGCACCGAAAATCAGTGCCGTCTTGTTGAAGAGTACAAGAAAAACGATATGCTCTTTGCCGTAGGACCTGCAGGAACGGGAAAGACATATACAGCCATTGCTCTTGCAGTGAAGGCACTCAAGAACCGCGAGATAAGAAAGATAATTCTTAGCCGCCCTGCAGTGGAAGCGGGAGAAAAGTTGGGATTCCTCCCCGGTGACATGCGTGACAAGATTGACCCATACCTGCAGCCGCTATACGATGCTTTGGAAGATATGATTCCCGTTGCAAAGCTCAAGGAACACATGGACAACAACATTATCCAGATTGCTCCATTGGCATTCATGCGCGGACGCACCCTGAACGATGCAGTCGTTATCCTTGACGAGGCGCAGAACACTACCCCACAGCAGATAAAGATGTTCCTCACACGTATGGGCATGAACACAAAGATGATTATCACCGGCGACCTCACACAGATTGACCTTCCGCAGCACAGCAATTCAGGACTTTTCCATGCGCAGAAAGTGCTTAACGGAGTTCCGGGCATAGGGTTCGTTACCATGAACAAGAAGGACATTGTGCGCCACAAGCTGGTTACACGCATAGTGGAGGCATACGAAAAGCACGAGAAACAGAATGCCGAAGCGGCAAAAAACAATAAATAAAGAAACAATAACCTAAAACAATAAATACAATGGCAAAAGCATTGACAAACACCGAATTCAAATTCGAGAATCAGAAAAGCGTTTATCACGGCAAGGTACGCGACGTTTATAATGTTGACGACAAGCTCGTAATGGTAGCAACCGACCGTATATCGGCTTTTGACGTGGTACTTCCCAAGGGAATTCCTTTCAAAGGACAGATGTTGAACCAGATTGCAGCAAAGTTCCTTGATGCAACAACAGACATCTGCCCCAACTGGAAACTCGCTACTCCCGACCCAATGGTAACAGTGGGTGTAATGTGCGAAGGATTCCCCGTTGAGATGATTGTACGCGGTTACTTGTGTGGCTCGGCATGGCGTGCCTACAAGAGCGGTGTTCGCGAGATTTGCGGTGTAAAGCTACCTGAAGGCATGCGTGAGAACGAGCGTTTCCCGGAGCCTATCATCACCCCTACAACAAAGGCTGAGATTGGCGAACACGATGCTGACATCTCAAAAGAGGAGATTCTTGCACAGGGTCTTGCAACTCCCGAGGAGTATGCATTGCTCGAGAAATATACCATAGCTCTTTTCAAGCGCGGTACAGAGATTGCTGCAGAGCGCGGTCTTATCCTCGTTGACACAAAGTATGAGTTCGGCAAGCACAACGGCACTATCTACCTGATGGACGAAATCCACACACCTGACAGCAGCCGCTATTTCTATGCCGAGGGTTACCAAGAGAAGTTTGAGAAAGGCGAACCACAGAAACAGCTTTCAAAAGAGTTCGTTCGCGAGTGGCTTATGGACAACGGTTTCCAGGGCAAGGAGGGACAGCAGGTTCCTGAGATGACCGACGAGATTGTAGAGAGCATCAGCAACCGTTACATCGAGCTTTTCGAGAATATCACAGGCGAGAAGTTTATCAAGGAGGAGTGTGAGGACATCAACGCCCGCATCGAAGAGAACGTAAAGAACTACCTTAAAAAGTAATCCTTATAACACATGCTTAAATGCAATATGGCGCGTACGCGCCATATTGCATTTAACGACATATAACAGATGAAAAAATACGGAATTATCGGCTATCCTTTGGCACAATCGGCATCGCCGGCATTCTTCAACAAAAAATTTACGGAAGAAGGCATCGATGCCCGATACATACCTTTTGAGATAGAAGACATCGATGAATTGCCCCGCATTCTTGCTGAAAATCCCGAATTATGCGGATTCAATGTAACTATCCCACACAAACAGAATGTAATGAAATTCCTCGAGGGGCTTAGTGACGGAGCAAAGGAGATTAATGCAGTAAATGTTGTAAAAGTCACACGTGACAGCGACGGCAAACCACATCTTCATGGATTCAACAGCGATGTGATAGGCTTTACACGCTCTATCGAAGAGCTTGTAAAAGGCAAACACAAAAAAGCCCTTATTCTGGGCACAGGCGGTGCATCAAAAGCCATAGCATACGCACTGCAACAGCTTGGCGTAGAATACCTTTATGTATCGCGCAATGCAGGCAACGGCAAAATCGCATACAGCGACGTAACCAAAGAGATTATTGAGAGCCATACACTCATTGTCAACTGCACACCGCTCGGAATGGTAGGACACGGGATAGACCAATGCCCCGACATCCCTTACGAATATCTTGGAGAGAGTCACCTGTTATACGACATTGTATATAACCCCGAGAACACACTCTTTCTGCAAAAAGGAGCAGAACACGGTACCGCAACAAAAAGCGGTTACGAAATGTGGTATCTGCAGGCACTTGCCTCATGGGATATCTGGAACGGATAAGAAGCAAAAAGAGATGAACTTATTGTTCATCTCTTTTTGCTTCATTCCAAAGCTCATCCATTTCAGCAAGTGACATATCTTTGAGAGTACGTCCCTGCTCCTTTGAACGATTTTCGATATATGTAAAACGGTTACGGAACTTATTGTTTGTCTGCTCCAAAGCATTGTCAGGATTTATATCATACAGACGAGCCACATTTACAAGGCTGAAAAGCAAATCGCCGAACTCCTTTTCAAAATCAGCTTTATTGCCACTGCGCATTTCGTTTTCAACCTCTGAAATCTCCTCTTTGACTTTACTCCACACATCCTCTTTCTTTTCCCAGTCAAAGCCCACGTTGGCAGCCTTTTCCTGCATACGGAAAGCCTTGATGAGTGAAGGCATTGAATTAGGCATACCGCTCAGGATGCTTTTGTTACCATCCTTTTCGGTCATTTTGAGCTGTTCCCAGTTCTTGCACACCTCACCTGCAGTCTCTGCAACAACATCACCGAACACATGTGGATGGCGATAAATCAACTTGTCGCAAAGACGGTCGCAGACATCCTTCAAATCAAACTGTCCCTTCTCGGTTGCTATCTTGGCATAAAAAGCCACATGCAGCATCACATCACCCAACTCCTTACATATATTCGGGGTATCGTCGGCTACAAGAGCATCAGACAATTCATAGCACTCCTCAATGGTATTCGGACGCAAAGAGAGGTTGGTTTGCTTCTTGTCCCACGGACATTTTTCGCGTAATTCGTCAAGAACATCCAAAAAACGGCTGAACGACTCCAATATTTCTTTTCTATTATGCATAATTTTTATTTTTTTGCCACACAAAGATAAATAATTTAATAATAAGAGTTAACTTTGCAGATAGCTTAATTTGGAATAACTATATAAAAAAAATAAAATATATCATTTATTATGAGCTTAGCAAGCACTTACATACCCGCAGAGGTTGAAGAGAAATGGTACGAATACTGGATGAAGAACAATCTGTTCCATTCAGAACCCGACGAGAGAGAACCTTATACAATTGTTATACCTCCGCCAAACGTAACTGGTGTGTTGCACATGGGACACATGCTCAACAACACCATTCAGGATATTCTTGTACGCCACGCACGTATGCTTGGCAAGAACGCATGCTGGGTACCCGGTACCGACCATGCATCAATAGCAACCGAAGCCAAGGTGGTAAAGAAACTTGCAGAGCAGGGAATAAAGAAGAGCGACCTCACACGCGAGGAGTTTCTCAAGCACGCATGGGAGTGGACCGACGAACATGGTGGCATCATCCTCAAACAGTTGCGCAAGCTCGGTGCATCATGCGACTGGGACCGTACATCATTTACAATGGACGAAGTGCGCAGCGAAAGCGTTATCAAAGTATTCTGCGACCTTTACAATAAAGGACTTATCTACCGTGGCTTACGCATGGTAAACTGGGACCCCAAGGCGCAAACAGCACTCAGCAACGAGGAGGTAATATATAAAGAGGAGAAGAGCAAGCTTTACTACCTTAAATATTATGTCGATGAAGCTGCCGGAAGCACTGACGGCGAAGAGGCTGATGCAGTGACACTTGCTGCAACCGATGCATTCGACCCCACAGTAAAGCACCAGATACTGCACCGCGACGCAGAGGGCAGACGTTATGCCGTTGTTGCCACAACACGTCCCGAAACAATCATGGGTGATACAGCAATGTGCATCAACCCCAAAGACCCCAAGAACACATGGCTAAAGGGCAAGAATGTTATCGTTCCCCTTGTAAACCGTGTTATTCCAGTTATCGAGGACCGTTACGTTGAGATAGAGTTCGGTACAGGTTGCTTGAAGGTAACTCCAGCACACGACACCAACGACTACATGCTCGGCAAGACACACAATCTTGAGACAATAGATATTTTCAACGCCGATGCCACAATAAGCGAAGCTGCAGGTATTTATGTAGGCATGGACCGCATGGAGGTACGTGCGCAGATAGCAAAAGACCTTGCCGAGGCAGGACTTTTGGAGAAGGTTGAGGATTACGACAACAAGGTGGGATACAGCGAGCGTAATGCAGACACAGCCGTAGAGCCACGTCTTTGCATGCAGTGGTTCCTGCGCATGCAGCACTTTGCTGACATTGCATTGCCACCGGTGATGGAAGACCGTCTGAAGTTCTACCCCACAAAATACAAGACAACATACAACAACTGGCTTGCAAACATCCAGGACTGGTGTATCAGCCGTCAGCTATGGTGGGGACACCGTATCCCGGCATACTTCCTGCCTGTTGCAGAAGGCGCAGAGGAGAAATTCGTTGTGGCAGAGACACGCGAAGAGGCTTTGAAACTGGCACAGGCAATCCCGGGCTATGAAAATATCACAGCCGAAGAGCTTCGCCACGATGAAGATGCTCTCGACACATGGTTCAGTTCATGGTTGTGGCCAATCTCACTGTTCAACGGTATTCTCGACCCGGGCAACAAAGAGATAAGCTACTACTACCCCACCAATGACCTTGTAACAGGTCCGGATATTATCTTCTTCTGGGTGGCACGTATGATTATGGCAGGTTACGAATATCAGGGTGAAATGCCATTCAAGAATGTATATTTCACAGGTATCGTACGCGACAAGCTCGGACGCAAGATGAGCAAGTCGCTCGGTAACAGCCCCGACCCGCTCGACCTTATCGCACGCTACGGCGCAGACGGTGTCCGTATGGGTATCATGCTCTCAGCACCGGCAGGTAACGACATTCTCTTCGACGAGAGTCTTTGCGAGCAGGGACGTAACTTCTGCAACAAGATTTGGAATGCTTTCCGCTTGTAAAGGGATGGAATGTAAGCAACGAGATTGAGCAGCCCGAAAGTTCAAAACTCGCAATAGAATACTTCAAGGAGACACTTGCAAAATCAGCAACACTCCTCGAAGACCAGTTCGGCAAATACCGTCTGAATGAGGCATTGATGAATGTATATTCACTATTCTGGGACGAGTTCTCTGCATGGTATCTTGAAATGGTTAAACCTGCATACGGTTCACCAATCGATGCAGCCACATACGAGGCGACACTCGGTTTCTTCGACAGTCTGTTGCGTCTGCTCCACCCATTCATGCCATTCATCACAGAAGAGTTGTGGCAGAGCATTCAGGAGCGCAAGGATGGCGAAAGCCTTATGGTACAGAGTGTAAAGGAGCTTGCAACAGAATACAACGAAGCATTCCTTGCAAAGATAGACGTATCAAAAGAGGTTATCGGCAATATCCGTGCAATACGACAGCAGAAGAACCTTTCACCACGCGAACCGCTCGCATTGCAGATTGTTGGCGAATCGCCTGTTGCAGGTCTTGAAAGCGTTATCACAAAGATGGCAAACCTCACAGCTATCGAAAACGTGGCAACACCCGACGACACTGCGGTTTCTTTCCGCGTAGGTACAAGCGAATTTGCAGTTCCTATGGGTTCACTCATAGACAAGGATGCCGAAATAGCAAAGATGCAGGAGGAACTTGCATACCATGAGAAGTTCCTCAAGAGCGTTGAGGCAAAATTGAACAATCCTAATTTTGTGAGCAAGGCACCCGAAAAGATTATTGCAATAGAGCGCAAGAAACAGTCGGATGCTACTGAAAAGATTGCAATGCTCAAAGAGAGCATACAGAAGCTGTCAAAATAAGAGTTGAAAAATGAAAGACAAAAAGCGCATAGCGATAATAGTTCTCAGTGTAATCTCGGTAATCTTCCTTATAACGGGAGGTTACCTATGGATTGCCCTGCGCAACAGCGAAGCGTATAATGTCGAGATACAGGAGCTCATGGCTCTCGAAAAAGAGGAGATGCTGAACGACCTCACCTCGGCGCAGATTCAGTACGACGAGTTGATGGTACGCATAAACAACGACTCTTTGAGAATAAAGCTCGAAAGGGAACAGGTGCGTACACAACAGTTGCTCGAAGAGCTTGAGCATATAAAATCGACAAGCGCAACCGAGATTACCCGATTGAAAAAGGAGTTGAGGACTGTTCGTGCCGTACTCAAGAACTATGTCATTCAGATAGACTCCCTGAACCGCGAAAACGAAACGCTAAAAAAAGAGAATGCAGCCGTACGCAACAAATACAAGGAGGCATCAAAGAAGATAAGCAACCTCGCCGAGGAGAAACAGGCGTTAAGCGAAAAAGTGACACTTGCATCACAACTTGATGCCACAAATGTCAATATTACTTTGTTAAGAAAGAATGGTAAGGCAACCAAGAATATCAAACAGGCAAAACAGATTGAGATTACCTTTACCATAACAAAGAACATTACGGCAGAAAGCGGAGAAAAGATTGCATACGTAAGAATAATGCAACCCGACCAGGAGGTGTTGACAAAAAGTTCAAGCGACACTTTTGTCTATGAGAACCGCAATATCGGATACTCCATGAGCCGCAGGTTCGAATATACCGGAGAGAGCCACGAAATGACACTCTACTGGAATATCGAAGAGACCTTGAAAGAGGGTGAATACAACGCATATATTTTTGTTGACGGAAACATGATTGGTTCCGGGAAATCAATATTTGGAAAATAAGAATATGAAAAGAATA
>JAGBSZ010000226.1 GCA_017631585.1 Bacteroidaceae bacterium | reverse complement strand
GGTTCGAAGATAGATTACAACCAACGCGACAACATTATCACCATAGGAGCTATCCGCTTTCTGCTAATCGCAACCGGCCAGCCAAACGACATCTACGGCCCGAACGTGAACATCTGTCTTTGTGATGAGGTGGACGAGTTACCGGAAACAAAAGCAATCGAAGCGCACAAGGCTCTGTCTGAACGTACCCGAATCACCCTGCCGGACGGCAGGAAGCCTTTTATTATGTATTTCTCAACAGTCCACGGCTACCGCGGTCTGTACAAGATTGTGCAGAAACTCAAAGGCGATGGTCTGCGCTACGTTTTGGTGCGTGGTTTGACAAAGAACAACACCAGCCTTGACCCACAGTACGTCAAGAACCTTTACGCAATTTACGACGAGCAGGAACGGCTCGCCTACCTTGAGGGTGTGTTCTGTAACCTTCAGAGTGGCCGTGTTTACAGTTCGTACGACGAAGCAACGTGCAGATGTGCGCCGTTCGAAATTACCAAAGACATGGTTGTTATGGTTGGTCAGGACTTGAACTCCGGGTTCTCTAAGGCAGCTGCCGTAATCAAAAAGGACAAGAAACTGTATATCGTGCGTGGCTGGAGTTTCAAAGAAGTCGGCGGTGGCCCTGCTATCATGCGTGCCAGCTATCCGCAGAACGAAATCTTGTGGTTCCCGGATTGTTCAGGAAAGGAAATTCTAAAAGGCTATCGTCAGGAAATAATCGACCAAGGCATACAGTGCCGAATCGGAACGGCAAACCCACGCATCCTTGACCGCGTGTTCTACGTAAACAAATTGTTTAAACTCGGTCTGCTTAAGGTTGTAGACTACGGCAAAGAGGAAAAGGCTCACGGCACGGACTTTGTTTCTGAAGCCTTAAAGGTGCGTGCCTATAACGACCTCGGCCAGCCGGAGAAAGGCAAAAGCGAAGACGCACCCGACCACATCTGCGACGGCATTGAATACGTAATCTACCGCATTGTTCGCTCTGACCCGGACTTTATGAATTTAAAGGAACTGTCGCGTGAAAACGTAAAGGAAAACGGTTATCTGAACATCGCCGGACAAGCCGTCTAAACATGTCTAAAAACTGTCTAAATCTTGTCTAAAAGCCGTCTAGGAATTCCACAGACGAATTCAAAACGAAAGTTTGACAAATTACTCCACCGAGTGCGAACGACGCGTTTAAAGGCCTTTGTAGCGCAAAAGACTATAAAGGTATGGAAGCAATAAAAAAAGGATTAACAGTTCAGGAACTCTGTGACAGATTGACAGTCCTAAGTCATGACGGCCACGCTCAGGCGATTGTTCGTCACGTTACCGGCGACCTTGTAAAAGCCGTTACCGGAGTTGATATGGTGGGTGACGAGATTGCCCTGCTCACCAGCCGGGAGGAATAATGACACCAATCTATAAACGCATTTTGCAGAAGAAAAAAGAAGTCCACAAAACATGGGACGAAATAGCAGCCGAAGCGCACATTGCTATTGCTTCATGGATGACCGGATTGCCAACAAGCCAGCCGACAGATGAAGAGCTACACAAGCTGGCCCCGGTACTAAACACAACTTACGAGTGGCTTAAATATGGCATCGAAGAGTAATTATTCGCTCCGCATGAATGGTTATATCTACTCGAAAGGCACAAGCGCAGGCTTTGCGCGAATGCAGCGTTTAGGTATACCGCGCCCTTTGTACTCTCTCCAAGACAAACTCGCGTCGATTCTGCGGTCAAAATACCGCGTGCTTGTCCGCCAGCTATTGCGCGACCTTAAGGCCAAGTGTGCAGAAAGCAACATCGTAATGGACGCAGCTCCTGAAGACGACACGCTCGAGAGCCTTTTAAAGTTCTTTGACGAAATGGGTAAGAAACTCAAAGAGGAAAACGAAGAGATGATTGCCCGGGTGAATCTGAACACTATCTCGAACACTTTGGAACACGAGTGGTTGCAGGAGCAGGAAACAGAACTCCCGGAATTCTTCGTAAAGAAAATCGACAACGTTTTTGCAAAGGAACAAGCCGACTACCTGAAGCGTTTAATTGGCGACGCAGACCAACGCACCGCAGGAATTATCCAATCGTTCTCAATCGACAAGAAACAGTTCTTCGAAGATAACATGAAGGCCGTACGCACCCTTTATTTGGAAAACTCAATTGACCGCATTAAGGGTGAAGAGTCGGAAATTAAAAAGAAAATCATACAGAAGATTATAGATTACGCAAACGGCACATCTGACACGCTCGAGCTGGCAGACCTTGTAAAGGCAGGCTACGAAGGTGCGGACAGATACGCTCGCTTGTTTGCACGCGACCAAATGCAGAGGTTCAATAAGGCTTGCACCATTGCGACCTTTAAGTCCGCAGCCGTTACCAAGGTTAAGTGGGTAACGTGTAACGACATCCGGGTTCGTAAAACACACAAGGCTCTGAACGGACAAGTGTTTGATGTGAATAACTTACCAAAGGAAGTGGACGACTACAACTGTCGTTGTGGACTTGTCCCGGTGGAGTGGGCAGATGATTAGATTTCAGATAATCGGGAAAACACCGAGCAAGAAGAATTCAAAGGTTTTTACAAAAGGTCGCCACATCCCTATTCCGAGCAAGGCGCACCAAAAATGGCACTCAGACGCAATGCTCCAAATGCAAAGTCAGCTCGCGGTGCTTACAAGCCACGATTTTGTGTTTGAAGCAGGCCAGCCCGGAGGAATCGACTATCCGATATCAATTACGCTTACCTTTTACCACGGCGATAACGTGCGCCGGGATAGCGACAATCAGGCTGCGTCGATTATGGACTTGTTGCAGGACGCGAAAGTCCTCGCAGACGACCGGTGGCAGATTGTACGCATTCTAAACATCTACAACCACTACGACAAAGGCAATGCCCGGTGCCTTATCGAAATTAACAGACTATAAATTGGGAGGCATGGATATGGATTACGAAGCAAAGATAGAACTGACGGAGCAGAGAATAGCAGCTATGGAGAACGACATCAAAGAGATTAAAGACGACGTTAAGGGAATGCCGGAGCAGATTGCCAACAAAATAAACGAATCGGTCGACATGAAAATCAAGCTGGCCATTTCAGAAACAGAGAAGAAATACATGGGAAAGTTCATCGCCATGCTTATAGCGATTATTGGCGAGGGAATCGGACTCGTGGTTTCGTTCCTGAAATAAAGAAGAGAGAGGAAGCAATGAAAAACCCACAAACACTTGCAGAGCGACTGTATAAGGAGTTTCCAAACCCACGACTTAGCAGTATTAAAGACAACGCTTGTTGTATTTTTACTCTTATGTGGTGCTTAGGTTTGGAGCCGGACGATGCAGACGCAATCATTACAGTCGGCAAATTAATCGACAAAGGAATCATCGGCGAAGATTGTACTGTTTATTGGCAGAGGACAATCGAACACTTAACCGGCCGTCAGGCTACCGTAGATTTCGTAGATATCACAGACATAAAGAAAATCAAAAACAGAACACCGGTGCGCTATGTTTATCACGGCCGTGGACATTGGGTAGGAGTAGAAAAAGGCAAGATTGCTTTTAATTCGATTGACTACTCTAACTGTGTTGCCAACGGCCAGCCACAAACAATGCGTGTCCTGAACTTTAAAGGGGTGACAAAATGAAGATGAAGTCAGTATCTCTGTTAGTAAAAATCGTCCTTGTTGTGGCTGGGTTTACACTCTGCGTCCTTAAATGGTGCGGAGTTCTGCCAGCTGCCGACGTAAAGGAAATATGGATGTCCTGCGCTTTCGCTTACGGGATAAGCATGGGAACTGTTGATTTTAATATCTGCCGTGACAATTGGATAGAAAGTAAAGGAGAGACAAACGAATGAATCCAATAACTCCGTGGCTTGTTTGTGTTGCTCTATTAGCGATGTTGATATTTGCCATTTATGTGGCAATAAAGACATCCAAGAAGCAGAATCAGGAAATCAAGCGTCTTCAGTCAGAGGTCGAAGCGCAAAAGAAAATCAGTCAGGAACTCCAACAGTACATAAAGGAAATCGCGAAGATTAACAGTGACAAAGAAGATGTCGCACAACAGATTCAAGAGGCAAAAGATGATGAAGAAGTACTCGCTATTATTGCTGGTCTTGTTAAGTCTAACAATGACCGCGTGCGTAAGTAAGCCAGCTGCGCAAAAGGAAATCATGCTACCACCAAAACCGGAGCGTTTGGAATGGGGAGAGCCACAGAATTTGCAAGAGGTTGCACTTTATGTGAACTACCTCGAGACTCAAGTCCGTCTGTGGGAAAATTGGGGAGAGCGTGTAACAAACATGGTAGAAAGAGGTGTGACAGAGCCTTAAATCTGTCAGTCTGTGAATCCTCCTTGCTTCCGGGCGGTGAAGCAGACTTTCTTTTTCGTTCATACTTAACTCCTTAAGAAAAGATTTTGATTGGAAGTAGCCTGCCGTAAAAAGCAGGCTTTTTTAATAAAAGACTATAACTATAGAACCCAATAGGAAATGACAACTCCCCTCCGCGAGTAATTTCCTTCCCT
>JAGBSZ010000225.1 GCA_017631585.1 Bacteroidaceae bacterium | reverse complement strand
ATATTACAACTGGTAAGGCTCTTGATCGTGTATTGGCATTCGGTATCGGTATCGGTTCTGGTTATATGTTCGAGACAACATTCCAGCGTGAGGCAGTTTCTGACCTCACAGGTGAGCGCGGTTCACTCATGGGTGCTGTTCAGGGTTTGTTGCTTGCTCAGTATGAGGTACTTCGCGAGAATGGTCACACTCCTTCTGAGGCTTTCAACGAGACTGTTGAGGAACTTACACAGTCACTTATGCCTCTGTTTGCAGCAAAGGGTATGGACTGGATGTACGCAAACTGCTCAACAACAGCTCAGCGCGGTGCTCTCGATTGGATGACTCCTTTCCACGATGCTATCAAGCCTGTAATGTACAAGTTGTATGAGTCTGTTAAGTGCGGTGAGGAGGCTCAGAGATCTATCGACTCTAACTCACAGCCTGACTATCGTGAGAAACTTAACGAAGAGTTGAAGGCTTTGCGCGAGAGCGAGATGTGGCAGGCTGGTGCTGTAGTACGTCAGCTACGTCCTGAGAACAAATGATAAGCATATTTTGATAGGCTGAAACAATTCAGTCAAAAGTGAAAAATGGTGAAAATCCTTATTTAAATTGGGATTTTCACCGTTTTTTGTTTTCTTTGTTTTTAGTTTTAAGTTGGAGATAAAACGCATAAATGGATTTTAATGATATATTGCTATGAAAAAGTTGTTTTTATTGCTTGTTTTGGCATATCCTTTAATATCTGTTGCACAGCATGATGATATTTATTTTGTTCCTAAAAAGGAGAAGAAAACTGTAGTTGAGAGTAAAGCGCGGGATAACAGTTTTGTTGGTCTTGACGATGTGGAGCAGTCTGTATATGAAGATGTTGATGAAGTTTATACTACAAGTGAATCATTTGATTATTCAGATGATGACTTCCGCTACTCGACACGCATAGTGCGTTTTCGTAGTCCGCATACCCTTGTCGGCAGTACACTTTATTGGGATTTGACTTATAACAGCGGTATAAACGATTGGATGGTGTATGATGATGGGTATTACCTGGATATATATCCTACATACAGCAATCCTGTGTATTATTATCCAAGAAGGTCGCATTATTGGTGGGGTTGGGATAATTGGTATCATCACGATTTTTGCTGGAGTCACAATTATTGGCATTATAATCATTGTTATCCGACATATCATTGGAATATGCATCACCATCATCATGGTGTTCATTTTCCTCCATACTTTGCTCACGGTTCGTGGAAACCGTCGCATAAGGTACATAGGGATATTCCGGTGAATGGTGGCTCGCGGAGAGTCAGCAATGTTTCAACAAGCACCAGACGAAATAATGAAAATGGCACTGTCAGAGGTAGTAGCAGACCTGCTGTAAACCCCAAAACTGCCAGACCGACAAATCGTGTAAGTTCAAATAGTTCCGGAGATAGAACAAATACTGTCAATCGTAGCGATAATGTGCGCTCCTCTGCTGTTGACCGTTCGCAACAACCACGTCGTGCATCAAACGGAGCGGTTACCGATAGAAATTCAAGCGGCAAAGCTACTAATGTGAGAGCGAGTGGTAATAGAGAACGTGTATCAGGTTCTTCTGCATCCCAAAACAACGGAAGTTCATACAATAACAGTTCTTCTTCGAGAGAGTACAATCGCACGAATAGTACGGGAGTGTCACGTCAACGCAGTTCTTCTTCAAGCGTAGGTTCTGCATCGGGAGGTATCAGAAGCAGTAGCTCTCGCAGTGGCTCAAATTCAGGTTCTCGAAGCGGTAGCTCCCGACGATGATGGCTAAAATAAATATTACTAAGAAAAACACAACACATGAAACGATTTTTATATGCAATATTACTTTTTCTGCCTCTTGCGCTAAGTTCGCAGAATATGTATAATATGTCAGCTCTGTTTGACAATTCTCCATCCGGATCGGCACGTTTCTTGTCGATGGGTGGTTCAATGGGTGCGCTCGGTGGTGATATCTCTGTAATGGGAACAAACCCGGCAGGAACTGCCATATATCGCTCATCGGACTTTAATCTTTCCTGGATGCTTGATGTTGTTGATAGCAACGCTTTGCTTAATGGTAAAAAAACATTGGCCAATTACAATGGTACAAAATTTAATAATGCGGGTTTTCTCTTTACATTTGATGTGGATGCGTCACCGGTGAAATTTGTTAATTTCGGTGTTGATTTCCGCAGAAAGGCGAATGTGGGTAACAATCTTAGTGTAAAAGGAAATTATGATGGATTTTCGCAACAGTATCTAATAGATTATCTCTATCAACAGAATTCATTCGATATTGATAAAATGACAGCTGACATGTATTCTAATTTTGGATATAGTTGGCTTGCATTGCTCGCAGCAGATGCCAATATTACAGATGATGAAGGCAATTTTCTGTTTTATCCTGAAAAGAATCCGGATGGAACATTGTATTATAACCTGATATACAATCCCGACCGCTTCGGCTATTATAGCGAGGAGCGTGGAGGATTGGATGTTTTTGATGTTAATCTTTCTGCAAACATTGATGATAGGGTATATTTAGGTGCAACACTCGGATATTATAAGCTTGATTATTCAAGATATTCTTGTTATTATGAGGCTGATAAGGATGGCGAAATATATACATTGGAAAATAATTACAAAGTTAACGGCTCCGGTTTTGATTTTAAACTTGGTGCGATATTCCGTCCATTCAAATATTCTCCATTCAAAGTGGCTGCATTTGTACATACTCCTGTATTTTACAAACTCGTTGACAGCTCATGGGCATCAATGATAGGTCGTTTCGGTGATGGTTATGAAACGAGGCACGAAGATTGTTATGGTGATGAACTTTATGTTGCATACAGTTTGAGAACTCCTTGGCGATTCGGTGCGTCAATGTCATACACATTCGGCAAGTATGTTGCATTGAATGCCGAATATGAATATAGTGACATCTCCGATATCATGTTTACAGATGGAGCAGATGCGGACATCGCGCAGAATGAAGAGATTTCATATAACCTGAAATCGCAACATACTATGCGTTTTGGAGCAGAAGTTTCTTTGGGTAAGTTCGCTTTCCGTGCAGGATATAACTATATATCTTCACCATTCAGAGCGGATGCGTTTAAGTTTATGGACAATGCGGCTGTAACGGATACTTCTACTGAATTTATAAACAGATTTGACAAGAATATCGCAACGTGTGGTATCGGTTATGCCGGAGAGATGCTATATTTTGATGTTGCGTATATGTATCAGAGGCAAAATGCTGATTTTTCAACATATTATGATGCGGATCTGGAGTGTCCGGCTCCGGTAGCAAGTGTTAAAACAACAAGCCACTCTGTTGTTGCAAGTGTCGGTATCCGATTCTGATTTTAAATAAGGTGGGTTACTTATTTCTCCAGAAGTTGAAACCTGCATACACCTTTATATATCCAAAGCTGTTTTCTATTGATATGGTTGGTTCTGTGTATGAATATCTGTGTGAAACAATCGATGCTCCTGCATAATACTTACCATTGTTATATACCAATGCCAAGCGGGATATAAGGTCAAAGTTTATGTTTGATATGAACTCCTTGCTGTTGTATATGGATTTTAGCGAGGTGTTCTTGTATCCGATAGCCGGAGATACTGAGATGTTTGCAAGAAAGTTCTTTGCAAAAACCAGATTGTAGCTGTAACCGAAATTTATACTTAAATCGATGTAATTTATATTCTGGAATTTAAGTTCCGGCAGCATCAAGTTTTCAATCTTTGGGTCTATAGCCGTGTGGTCAAATATAAATCGCTGTTTATTGTAGCTGAGTCCTAAAATGAACGAGCCGGCACTTATGCGTTGGGAAGTTTTTTGGCTGTAGGCTGCCGGGAAAGAGAACCTCTTGTAATTGAATACGTAAAGCAGATTAGCACCTAATTGTGAAACGCTAAGCCCATCGAATTCTTTATTATAATTGGTCAACGGCATATCGTTTTCTGTGAATCCCTTTAAGTTGCTTATCCTGAATCCGTCACTTCTTTTGCGGTAAAACAATTCGATGCCTCCTCTTGATGAAAAGAAACTCATCTCCATATCAAACTCCGGCTGTATTTTGTTTAGCGTAACGCTGTATCCTACCGAGAAACATTCCCAGCCAATGTATAATCCTATTTTGTTGTTTGATGATGGAATAATGCTGATGCTTTGATCCTTGTCCTTAGCTGAGAAACGGTAATATTCATAGCCATAAGTATATTGTGGCATCAATGTCATGTTGAATCTGTGCGGACGTACGTAAAAAGGGTCCTGTTCCAGCATCTTGCCTAAATATTTGATTGTTCTGTTGAATATATTTGTTTTTTTTGCTTTTTGGGACGGCTCACATTGCAGACTGTCAGATTGTAAAAGAGTGTTGCTGTGTGCTGATACGGATATGAAAATAAACATAAAAAGAAGAATTCTCCTTTTTATTGATATTGCCGTTTCTGAAAGAGTAAACTTCATACAGTTATAATATTTTACCCAATACTTTATCAAGTACCCAGTTAGTGGGTGTTGCGCTTATGCTGTCGCATTTGCAGTTTCCTTTTCCCTGCAAATGTTCCACAATATTTCTAATAAGTGGCAATTGAACGTAGGGTGGGTTGGGGATATTGAAATGCTTTATACCTTCAGAATTACGTAACTCTATCGGCTCGAATGTGAATACAGAAAATTTAAGGCTTCCCTTGCTACCGAAAATCTCAATATGGTCCTCCTTGGATGACTCGTCCGACACAAAGCACCAAGAACCGGAACCGGGTATGCCGGAGTCGAACTTGAAACATGCACTTACGGTATCCTCTGCCTTATATAATCCACCACGGTTTGTAGCGTATCCTTCGGCATGCAATATGCAACCGAACATTTCCTGCAATAGGTCAATCTGATGTGGAGCAAGGTCGTAGAAGTAGCCGCCACCAGCAATATCCGGCTGTACGCGCCAGGGCAGATTGTTACGGTTGTAGTCAAGGTCGCGAGGTGGCACGGCGAATCGAATCTGCACGTTAAGTACGTTGCCTATCTGTGGCAAAAGTTCTTTTACTTTTATAAAATATGGTAGATAACGGCGGTAGTATGCAACAAAGCATGGGACACCTGTTTCGCGAGATATTCGGTTTATACGTGTGCAATCCTCATAGCTGGCTGCAAGCGGCTTTTCTACATATACGGGCTTACCTGCTTTCATTGACATTATTGCATACGTGGCGTGCGATGATGGTGGTGTTGCGATATATACAGCATTCACATTCGGGTCGTCTATCAGTGCCTGTGCATCGGTGTACCAGTGTGTTATATTGTGACGCTTGGCATAATCTCTTGTCCTCTCTTTGTCGCGTCCCATCACGGCTACCACTTCAGATCCTTTTACCAAAGGAAATGCCGGTCCGCTTTTCTTTTCTGTTGCTTCGCCACAGCCTATGAATCCCCATTTTATCATAATTCAAATAGCTTTAATTGTAGAAATTCCATGAAAGACCTAAACACAAAGCCGCAGGATTCATGGGATAGTGTGGTGCCAGGAAGTATTGTCTGTTTCCAAGCCCACTGTTTGCATGGTAATATTTCACGTAGAAACGCGCCTGTTTTAAAAGGAAGTTCGCATATACACTTGCCAGAGGGTAGTTTCCTATTTCAATCTTGTTCTCGCTATTCTGTTGTACGAATTGTCCAAGCGCAGGAGAGTAGTCCGGAGCATAGTATTTTGTAAAATATCGTGCATCGGCACCAATTTCGGTGTGCAGGACTTTGGCTATTCTGAACTTGATGAATATGTTTGCGTATGCATTCAGTGCCGGCAGTGGCAGTATCTCCTGATTACTGCTGTGCTGATAGGTTACCTCTGTGTTCAGATTGAATATGCCGGCTTTGAAATCCTGTTTCAGTGTAGCAGAGAATACTTGTATGTTGCTGTTTTCCTGCTTTGCTTTCAACCGCCATAAATATCTTCCAACAGCTCCGCTGGGCTGTGATTCATTGGCTATGTATGTATAGTTCTTGATGTTTTCCAATCCGGCACTTATTTTTGTTCGCCACGACGGAATCTCGAATATACCCTCAATGCGTGTCCTGAACTCTTTGCTAAAGTCGTTGTCCCACCAGAAATGTTCCGAATGGTAGTGACGGTAGTAGAACGACGGGAGATTGTTTTTGATGAATGCATTTGCCTCCAGTCGCATATCTCTCTTCCATAGCTTGAAGTCGAACTGTACATTGCCGTCAATGGAGAATGTTCCTAACTCTTCACCAATCAATGATGTTTCTCCTTTGACATCATATTTAAGGTGTTTGCCGTGGTTGCTTGTTATTGAACCTCCCACTGAGAGAATATGTTCGTTGTACCTTTTTCTGAATTCTATATTTTCGGGAGTAACATCAGGGAGAGTATATCTTCTGTATGTATATGAGGCAAATGCTGTTATGTCGGCAAATGCATATCTGCTGAATCCCTCACACAAGGAGAGTGCAATGCGGTTCTTTACCTCCAGGCTTGTTGCCAAATCAGTTGAGTCGTATGGCAGAAAGTTATCGGCATAGTAGTTTGCCTCCTGTCGGTGGTTTATGAATTCGTGCTCGTGATATTTGATATCGGCTGTATGAGATATACGTGCCACACGTACAAATTCATTTTCGGTAGAGTCCTTTACAACACCGCTGCTGTCTGCTACCAACTTTTCACGATAGAATCCAAGATTGTATCCTTGTGTAAAGAATACATCGTAGATTCCATTTCTGTTCCACGATGAATAGAGGTGGACCGGAATGTCGTTTGTTGTAAAATTGCTGTTCATTCCGTCTGTCTCCTCCGGACGTGTTATGTAACGGTCATCTGTTATACCTCCGTTTTCTGCCTGCTTCATGCGGTAGTGCGATGCAAGCAGGTTGTAGTCGTAGCGGTCGTTCTTGAAGAACGAGAACAGTGAAAAGTTGACAAGCGAAGTGGCTTGTTTGTCGTAGCGTCCACGTGCAAACAGATAGTCTATAAGGAAACCTATGCCGAAATGCTTGCCGGCATTTGTCGAGAAGTAGGCTCTGAAACGGTCGTCTCCGTTCTGCCTGTTGCCCGAGGTGTGGTAGTTCAGATTTGTATATGGCGATTTTGTGTCGATGAAGAAAAATTCATTCGGACGCAAATAAAAATAGTCGTATGGCTGTAGAAAATCAAACTTTGTTGTAGCAGGGCGATTGAAAAATATTCTGCTCTGGCGTGGTGTTCCAGCATTGCCAAGGAAATTGTATTCGCCATTTATGCCCTCGGTCAAATGCCAGTTTTGGAACATGAATTGCAAGGTATCTGCGTCAACGGGTATGACATTGCCGGAATATTCATCGACATGCCATTGGCGAATCTCCTTTGGCACTTTCAGATTGCTGCTTGTAGAATCCTTTGGGTTGTCTCTGAATGGGCTGAATACCTCACCGCTACCTATACCTGCCTCTTTGTGTCCTTCGTGTTGGTGCTGTTGCAACACCTGTCCCAATAATGTGACAGGTAACAGACATAATAGCAGTATAAATGTTTTTCTTATCATTGGTTGTGTGGCACTTTAATTCACGAAGCGTAGAATGAATTCAAAAACTTTGAAAGTCAATGCCGCAAAGCCAATGTAGAAGAAACTTCCACTGTCGGCAAGCCACATTATTATTGTAGCAACTGTTCCCAAAAGGAACAGAATGTTCAGTATAAATCTGATTTTGTCAATCAATCTCATCTCTTTAGTCTTGCTGTAAGGTCGTTAACCAATATATCTTTTAATTCTAAAGTCTTGTTACGGAATTTACCTTCGAACTTTTTAAGCTTGCCCTTCTTGTTTATTGCATTCTCATCGGTAATCCACTCTTCTGCAATCATCTTTATGCCTCCTTTGTCGTCCTCGTCATCATACCAGTATGTTATGCGCGACATGTTGAAAGTGCAGCTGCCTTCGTTGGCTGTAAGTGTAAGATAATAATATATTCTTGCACGTTCAAGCACCAATGCGGCTTTTTTGAATACCAGATACTCTTCGCCTTTGAGTATTGTTGCTTTAGGATTATTTGCTGTAAACTGTTTTGCAGAAATGACAGTGGGCTTAACGAAACGCTCCTTTATCCATTTGTCAATAATATCCTTGATTTCGTTGGCTGTGTATCCTTCTGCCGGAATAATCTCTTCAAATGTCACTTTGCCGTTAACGACAGGTATGACCTCTTCGGAATTTTTGTTGATTTCTTTATCAGTGGTTTGAGCGTTCACCGAAATTATGGTAAATACAAATAATGTAAATAGTAGAATCTTCTTCATGTTGAGATTGCGGATTGATGTAAATTACATTGCGAAGATAATACAAATAAAATGATTATAATGGATTTTTTTACACCAATTATATCCTTTTGCTCTTGCATGTCAAAATATTTTCTATGCAATGATTATCTGAGCATTTGTTTAGCTTAAGATATTTTGTTGTGCTTAACATTTTTTTGTATTTTTGCACTCCGTTCCGAAACAACCATGTTTCAAAACGGAGTGCAACGTTTATACAAACACAAAATATTTATGAAAGCAAAGAATCTTATTGATTTTCATCCCAAGTTTTTTGAGACGATGAAAACTTATTCACGCGAGAAGTTTGCTTCGGACGTGATGGCGGGAATTATCGTGGGTATCGTGGCTATTCCATTGGCTATAGCGTTTGGTATCGCAAGTGGTGTAGGTCCTGCCGAAGGTCTTATGACTGCAATCATCGCAGGTTTGTTAATCTCTGTTTTTGGTGGTTCAAAGGTGCAGATTGGTGGTCCTACGGGTGCGTTTATCATCATTATCTATGGCGTAATACAGCAGTATGGTATCGGTGGTCTGGCTATAGCTACAATCATGGCGGGTGTTATGCTTCTTATCATGGGATTGTGCCGTCTGGGAACAATAATCAAGTTCATGCCTTATCCTATTATAATAGGTTTCACAGGCGGTATTGCGATAACAATTTTCTCTACTCAGATTAACGACCTCTTTGGCATGGGCATCAGTGATGTTCCGGCAAACTTCATCGACAAGTGGGTTTGCTATTTCAGCAATCTCGAAAATATCGACTGGTGGAGTGCAGGCATGGGTGTTCTCAGCGTGGCTCTTATTGCTGTTACTCCCAAGTTCTCAAAGAAAATCCCCGGTTCATTGCTTGCTATCGTTGTGATGACTGTTGTGGCGTTGCTGTTGCGTGAGTATGCCGGTGTCACATCAATAAAGACTATCGGTGACCTTTATACTCTGCCTTCGGGTTTCCCAAAGCCTGTTGTTCCGGCGTTGCCCGAGGGTGAATCGTTCTTTGCTACACTGCAGAATCTTGCTCCTGTGGCATTTACCATTGCCATGCTGGGTGCGATAGAGTCGTTGCTTTCGGCTATGGTTGCCGACGGTGTTATCGGCGACCGTCATAACTCTAACACCGAGCTTGTGGGTCAGGGTATCGCAAATATAGTTGTTCCTTTCTTTGGCGGTATTCCTGCTACCGGTGCCATTGCGCGTACCATGGCTAACATCAACAACGGCGGACGTACTCCTGTTGCCGGAATCGTGCACACTCTTGTGCTGTTGCTCGTGTTGTTGTTCCTCGGTGGTCTTGTCGAGTATATCCCTATGCCTTGTCTTGCCGGTGTGCTTGTTATGGTTTCATATAACATGAGCGGTTGGAGAACAATCCTTTCTATGTGCAAGAGCAGCATGTCGGGTACAAGCGTGCTGTTTGTGACATTGTTGCTCACAGTCTTCTTTGACCTTACCCTTGCAATTGAGGTGGGTCTTGTAATGGCTATCGTGCTGTTCATGAAGCGTGCCATGGAGAGTGCCCACATATCTGTTGTGCGTAACGAGATGGAGGTACACCATGATGGTGAAAAGGATGAGGTTCTTGCTATTCCTGAGAATACCGAGGTGTTCGAGATTGAAGGTCCTTTCTTCTTTGGTGTGGCAAACAAGTTCGATGAGCTTACACGCGATACCGACGCTATGCCTATCCGTGTGGTGAGAATGAGAAAGGTTACTTTTGTGGATGCTACTGCTTTGCATAATCTTGAGATATTTGTCAATGCTTCGAAAAAAGAGGGCAGAACAATCATTCTCTCCGGTGTGCATGACAATGTGGAGAAGGCTCTGCGTAAGGCGGGTATCGTAAAGCTCGTGGGTAAAGAGAATGTATGTTCAAATATCCATCTTGCCCTGCAACGTGCGGCAGAAATTGCAGAGACGCTGAAATAACAGCTCGATGATATAACAAAAAATGACTAAACGCACAGAAGCCGTTTAGTCATTTTTTGTTAACAATAACCCTGCAGTGCCACAGGCTCTTTTCATTATTTTTTGTAATTGTGGCTCTTGCGGGGTGAATGTAATTTTGTATTCGAAAAAGAATTGCTTATGAATACAAGATTACATTTTTATATTTTATTGCTTCTGTTCATGTTGTCGCATCCTGTTCTTGCCGACGGGTGCAGAATATACGGCACTGTAACTTCCAAAGAGAAGGAGTGTGTGCCTTTTGCAACAGTGGGGGTGGAAAAGAGCGCGCTCGGAACGAATGCCGACGGTGAAGGTATCTATGAGATTGTATTGCCCGAGGGTGAATATGTCATATATGTGTCGGCAATGGGATATGCTTCGCGTAAAATGAATGTCAGGCTGTCGGAAAACGAGGCGTTGGAGTGCAATGTGGAGCTGGAGCCTGTGGCAACTGAACTTGACGGTGTTGTGGTTACGGAAACAGTGTCGGGAGTTTCGCGCCTGCGCCGTTCGGCATACAATGCCGTGGCAATAGATACCAAGGATTTTCTCAACACCACAAAGAATCTTGCCGATATTCTCTCAACCACGCCGGGTGTGAAACTGCGTGAATCGGGCGGTGTGGGCTCCGAGATGAACATAATGATGGATGGTTTCAGCGGCAGGAACGTTAAGATTTTTATAGACGGAGTGCCACAGGAGGGCGTTGGCAGTTCGTTCGGTGTAAATAATATTCCCGTAAATTTTGCCGAAAGAATTGAGGTGTATCGTGGAGTGGTGCCTGTAGAATTCGGCACAGATGCCATGGGCGGTGTTGTGAATATCGTTACCAAGAAGCAGCGTGAGGGGTGGAACGTCGAAGCGTCATATTCATACGGTTCGTTCAATACGCACAGGTCGTTCCTTAATTTCAACCGCACGTTCAATAACGGCTTTACGTTTGAGGTCAATGCTTTCCAGAACTATTCGGATAATAATTATAAGGTGAATGTGCCGGTTGAGGATTTTGTAACAGGCAGTATCGAAAAAAAGAAACTGCACCTTGTGGAGCGTTTCAATGATACATACCACAATGAGGCTCTGTCTGTGAAATTGGGCGTTACAGGGAAAAAGTGGGCAGACAAGTTGCTTTTCGGTGTAAGGCTTTCGCAAATGTATAAGGATATTCAGACGGGTGTGCGTCAGGAGATTGTCTATGGCGCAAAGCATAGAGCGTCGTATTCTGTTATGCCGTCGGCTGAATACTCAAAGAAAAATCTTATTGTCCCGGGGCTTGACGTTGCTGCTACATTGAACTATAACCGTAACGCGGTGACAAACGTAGATACCTCAATGTATAAGTATAATTGGTTGGGCGAAACAAAATTGCTTAACTCTCCGGGTGAACAGTCCTATCAGCATACACGTTCTGACAACGATAACTGGAATGCTACGCTCACTGTTGATTATCGCCCCAAGAGGTCGCACACACATCTGTTTACCCTGCATTCTACGTTTAATGCTTTTGAACGAGGCAATACGTCGTTGCTGTTGTATGGCAAGGCAAAGGACCCGATAAAAAAGGTGACACGCAAGGGAGTGACAGGATTGTCCTATCGTCTTATGCCTAAGGATTCATGGAATGTGACTCTTTTTGGCAAGTATTACAATCTGTATGTTGCCGGTCCTGTTGCCACTACGGGCAATGCCGATGATTATGTGAGGGATGCTCGCAGTGCCAATGCTTTCGGTTATGGCATTGCCGGTACATACTTTATCCTGCCGGGGTTGCAGGCAAAGTTCTCTTACGAAAAGGCTCTGCGATTGCCTACAATCGAGGAGATGTTCGGCGATGAGGATTTGGAAATGGGTGACATGGGTATAAAGCCTGAAAAGAGCCATAATGCCAATATTAATCTGAGCTATGGCAGAACTTTTGATGCTCATGGTGTGTATGCCGAATTGGGGCTGGTCTATCGTGATACCCGTGATTATATACAACGTAATATTGTTGACCTGAGTGGCGGAAAATCGGCTGCCACATATATAAATTATGGCAAGGTGTTGACGGTGGGCTATAATGTCACAGCACGGTATAACTGGAAGGAGTGGCTGTCGGTGGGCGGAAACTTTACAAAAATGGATGTTCTTGATAATATGAAAACTGCTATGGGCAGTTCTGTACCCAATCTTGGATACAGGGAGAATATGCCTAACCTGCCGTCGATGTTTGCTGATTTTGATGCTACATTCAATATAAAAAGATTCTTTATGAGGGATGATTCCTTTTCTCTTACCTATGAAGGACGCTTTGTTGAACAGTTCAGTTTCTATTCGGCAAAGATTGGTGCCAACAAAGGTGATTTTATGGTCCCTGACCAGCTGTCGCATAACATAACTCTTTCGTACAGTATAAGGAACGGACGTTACAATTTCTCTTTTGTGTGCAATAATATAACCGATGAGAGACTGTATGATAACTTCAGCCTGCAAAAGCCGGGGCGTGCTTTCTATGGTAAGGTGCGTGTGGTGTTCGGAAAGTGAAACAATAAATAAAATAGATAACTATGAAAATGAATTTTTTGAATAAAATGTTGCTTCTCTCTTCTGCAACAATGATGTTTTTCTCTTGTGAGAATGGTGATGAGTATGCTAATGTGTCACAGGGTGGTGTGAAACCCTATGTTATTGCAGCTACCGTTACAATGTCCAACAACAGTACACCTGTTCTGCTCAATGCCGAGTCGCTCGAGAGTGGAACGGTATCGCCTGTCAATCAGGGTGTGGTAACCGATGCGGCTGCATATTGGGTTTTTCATGGCACTGATTATCTGTATGGTCTTACATACAACGATGGTGCTGCCGGGCTTACGCGCTCATACATCATGGCTGATGATTATACAATCGTGGAGCGCAGTAAGGAGTATGCCATAAACCGTTTTACAACCTATGGTATATATAAGGATAATATAATCACCACCTCCACGGGTAATGCTCCGGCAGAGTGGGCTGATGCCAATGGTTATCTGCCAAAGATGTTGCTTCTCTCTTTGCTTGATACAAAGGCAGAAACTTACACCTCAAATACTGCTGACAGAAAATATCTCTCGGAGAACTTTCTTGGCAACGGTGAGTATGTGACTTTGGCAGGATTTCAGCAAAGTGGCGACAAACTTTTTGCCGCTGCTGTTCCCATGGGGTTGAGCCAATATGGCGCGGCTGCCGAGGGTGGCAGGTATGTGAAATACCACGACCTTGTAAAAACAGAGGATGGAGGCTCAAACAGCAGTTCGTATAAAAAAGGTGAACTGCAGTGGACACAGTATCCTGATGAATGTCATATTGCAATTTTCGATGATGCTTCGTTGGGCAATAAAAGAATTGTCTCTACCAACAGGATGAGTTATGCATGCGGACGTAACAAGTCGCAATACTATCAGATGATTTGGGCTACGGAGAACGGTGATATATATGTTCTTTCACCGTCGTATGCAAAGACTATGGCTGACAGCCGTCAGCAGACCACACTCCCTGCTGCGGCTATGCGCATAAAAGCCGGGGAGGAGAAATTTGATGATAGTTATTATGTGAATATCGAAGATTTGTCGGGCGGACGTTCGTTCATGCGCTCATGGTATATGGGTAGTGGCAATTTCCTTTTGCAAATGTATGATAAACCGTTTACTTTGGGTGGAAAAGCACCTACGGCACTCAGTCTCGCGGTATTTAATGCTGTAGATTGTTCCTTGAAATATGTTACGGGGTTGCCCGGCACTATCTCGGCATTCGGTAAAGCTCCTTTTATGGAGAATGGCTATGCCTATATGCCTGTTACCACAACAGACGGCTATCCTGCCATATACAAAATAACACCGGATGATGCTGTGGCAGTAAAAGGTGCTGTGGTTGAGGTTACCTCACTCGACGGCGTGGGTAAATTGTTGCCTTGATTTGTTTTGTGTATATTTGCTGTTGTTTGTTTTCTTAATCCTATTGTATTTAAAATGAGAAAATTGTTCCGTCATTTGCATTTGTGGATTTCAGTTCCTTTCGGGCTTATCGTTGTAGTGATGTGTTTTACTGGTGCGTTGCTTGTGTTTGAAAAGGATATCACCGATGCGGTGATGTCAAAAAGAGTAGCGGTGGAACCGCTGGGAGAGCCTCTGCCGGTGAAGATGCTTGCCGATAAGGTGTCGGCAACCCTCGCCGATGGTGTAAAGGTAACCGGAGTTACGGTATCTTCCAATGCCGGTGAGGCGTATAAAGTGGGTATATCCAAGCCACGGCATGCTGCGGTGTATATCAATCAATATACAGGAGATATTCTTTGTGAATATCAGCGTTTGCCGTTCTTTAGAACGACAATGCGTATGCATCGTTGGCTTATGGACAGCAATCCCGGCAAAGAGGGTATCTTTTGGGGCAGGATTATTGTGGGTGTGAGTACAATTGCTTTTGTGCTGTTGCTGATAACCGGTATTGTTGTGTGGTTGCCCAGGAATGGAAAAATGCTCAAGAATCGTCTGAAAATAGTTGCTTCAAAGGGCAAGAACCGCTTTTGGTACGATTTGCACGTTGCCGGTGGTTTTTATGCTTTTGTGTTGCTGCTTGCAATGGCGTTGACGGGGCTTACATGGTCATTCGATTGGTATAGCAAGGGATTTTATGCAATGTTTGCAGGTGAGGATGCGGCAACTAAAAAAGAGGTGGCATCGGACAAAGGCAATAAAAAAGGCGGGATTGCAGATGATGTGCAGAGTGCAGGTGTCGATGTGTGGCAGGTGGCTCTTGATGCAGTTGTCAGCCGTAATCCCGATTATGGGCAGGCAACGGTATCCGATGGAACGGTGACATTGCGTCGCGGCTCTTCGTGGGGAAACTATCGTGCAAGCGACAAGTATATATATAATAAGGTGAATGGTGAGATTGAATCTGTGGTATTATATAAGGATAGTGACAAGCGTTCAAAGGCGCGTGGATGGGTATATACAATACATACCGGACTATGGGGCGGAATGTTCTCTAAATTGTTGACCTTCTTTGCTGCATTGCTCGGAGCAAGTCTGCCGTTGACGGGATATTACTTCTGGATAAAAAGGCTCTACGGCAAGCGCAAGAGAAAAATATGATTTTCATTATATCTCCCTCCGCTTCGCTCGTCCCTCTTTAAAAACCTTAGATTTGCGCAAGAGAAAAAAGATAAAGTAGAATAATTATATT
>JAGBSZ010000224.1 GCA_017631585.1 Bacteroidaceae bacterium | reverse complement strand
TTTGCTACAAAAAGTTATGAATTTTAACTAAAAAGATATTCTGTAATCTATGATTTGTTTAGCAAAAATGAGATGTCTAATGAATTAGTTCATTAATAATCAATAAAATATTCTCGTTATATCCTCTCTTCGGAAGAGATTGACAAAAAGACAGAATAAAACAATACTAAAAACAACTATTATGAAAAAAATTAATCTACTATTTACAGCAATTTTACTATTGTGCTGCGTGGGAACTGTAAAAGCAGAAGAGGTGACTATCGATGGTATAAAATACGATGTAGTTACTAAGGAAAAACATGCTATTGTAATTAACGGGGGTAATTGTTCTGGAGATATTGTCATACCAAACGAAATTACACACAACAACGTAACACATAGCGTAACAAGCATTGGAGATAATGCGTTCTATGATTGCTCGGGGCTTACAAGCATTACAATCCCTAACAGCGTTACAAGCATTGAAAATTATGCGTTCGCTGGTTGCTACGGGCTTACAAGCATTACAATCCCCAACAGCGTAACAAGCATTGGAGATGGTGCGTTCGCTGCTTGCTACGGGCTTACAAGCGTTACAATCCCCAACTGCGTAACAAACATTGGAAATGATGCGTTCTATGGTACTGCTTGGTATAATAATCAACCTGATGGTGTTGTTTATGCCGGTAATGTACTCTATAAATATAAAGGTACAATGCCCTCAAACACATCTGTTGTTGTAAAAGAGGGTACCTTAAGCATTGGAGAAGGAGCGTTCTTTTTTTGTACCGGGCTTACAAGCGTTACAATACCTAACAGCGTTACAAGCATTGGAAATTATGCGTTCAGTTATTGCTCCGGTCTTACAAGCGTTGAAATCCCCAACAGCGTAACAAGCATTGGAGATGATGCGTTCAATGGTTGCTCGGGGCTTACAAGCGTTACAATACCTAACAGCGTTACAAGCATTGGAAATAATGCGTTCAGTTATTGCGAGATGCTTACAAGCGTTACAATCCCCAACAGCGTTACAAGCATTGGAAATTTTGCGTTCTCTTATTGCTCCGGTCTTACCAGCGTTACAATCCCTAACAGCGTTACAAACATTGGAAATGGTGCGTTCAATGGTTGCTCGGGGCTTACAAGCGTTACAATCCCCAACAGCGTTACAAGCATCGGAGACTATGTGTTCTATGAATGCTCTGGGCTTACAAGCATTACAATACCTAACAGTGTTACAAGCATTGGAGAGCGGGCGTTTTATGGTTGCTACGGGCTTACAAGCATTACAATACCTAACAGCGTTACAAACATTGGAAATTATGCGTTCAGTTTTCTCAATAATCTTACTGATGTATATTGCCTTGCGACAAATGTGCCATCGACAAGTAGTTCTGCTTTCGACAATTCATATCCCGAAAATATAACACTGCATGTACCGACAGAAGCAATAAACAGTTACCAAACAACTGCACCATGGAGCAGTTTTGGAAATATTGTAGAAATAACTAATACCGGTATTATAGACATTCCTGCAAAGGCGGTGCTTGTAACATCAAACAATGGAACAATAAACATCACCTGTTCACTCGAAGGGGAGAGTGTTGAACTATACACAAGCGATGCGATGTTCATTGAAAGCACTACAATTGAGAATGGTTGCGCTACAATAGAAAGCGGACTCTCAAAAGGAGATATTGCTATCGTGAAAATTGGCGAAAAGAGTATAAAGATTATAATCGACTAAACAGATAATCACAAAAACAGGTAATGATAGTGGTGTTGACCAACCTCAACACCACTATCATTTCTTTTGTATATATTCTTTTTGCTATTTTCAATCCACCAACAAAAGGTAATCTAAAAAGAAATCCGGCACCGTTTGAGCAATAGCGCGTGTCAGTTTCAATTGAGGAATAAGAACAAAAGTGTTTGAGCGTGTGTGCCATACAGGTCTGTCCGATGGATTTAAATAACCCCAACATCCAGTAAAATCCTAATTTATGAGCTAAAGTAAACTTCATTTTATTTGCCTTTGGCGAAATTTAGCTTCGCTCATTGCGTGAGAAAATGAATATTCTCCCATTCGCTTGCACAATTTTCGCTCGCTTGTGTGTATCTTTGAGAAAACTCGAAAATACTTTCGCTCGTTGTGAAAAATATTCAAGCAAGCTTGATATTTATCACTCGCTTATTCGTATCTTTGAGCTAAAGCTCGAAGATTATCTGCACTCGCTGTGAAATTCGCTAAAGTAAACTTTGCGTATCTCGCTCGTTTAGTATTATCTTTGTAATCTATGAACAACTGTTTTTATTTCAACAAGGGGCAACGACGGGGAATAATCCTATTCCTGTTAATAATTATTGCCATTGTTGTATTCAAATGGGTTTTATAACAAAAAGATATGAACGGAGATTTCAATATACGCGGCAAGAACAGCGACAAGGAATTTGAGAATGCTTTGCGTCCTCTCTCTTTCCCCGATTTCAACGGTCAGGAAAAGATTGTGAACAATCTCAAAATTTTTGTTCAAGCCGCAAGGATGCGTGGCGAATCGCTCGACCACACTTTGTTGCATGGTCCCCCGGGATTGGGAAAGACAACACTCAGCAACATCATAGCAAACGAGCTTGGCGTTGGATTCAAGGTCACATCGGGTCCTGTGCTTGACAAGCCGGGTGACCTTGCCGGAATACTTACATCGCTTGAACCTAACGATGTGCTGTTCATCGATGAGATACATCGCCTGTCACCAATTGTAGAGGAGTATCTTTATTCGGCTATGGAGGATTACCGCATTGATATTCTGATTGACAAAGGACCGTCGGCGCGTTCGATACAGATTGACCTGAACCCCTTTACTCTCATTGGTGCTACCACACGAAGCGGACTGCTCACAGCTCCGTTGCGTGCGCGATTCGGTATCAACATGCACCTTGAATACTACGACAGCAAGACGCTTGCGGGAATCATAAGCCGTTCGGCACAGATTCTTGGTGTTTCGTATGACGAGGAGGCTACATACGAGATTGCACGTCGCAGCCGAGGAACGCCACGTATTGCAAATGCTCTTTTGAGACGTGTACGCGACTTTGCACAGGTGATGGGCAACGGACACATAACAAATTCTATAGCCAAAATGGCTCTTGAGGCGTTGAACATCGACCGTTACGGACTCGATGAGATTGACAACAAGATTCTGTGTACCATCATTGACAAGTTCAAGGGCGGACCTGTGGGCATAGGTACTATTGCCACCGCATTGAGCGAGGACACCGGAACAATAGAGGAGGTATATGAGCCTTATCTCATAAAAGAGGGATTCATCAAGCGTACACCACGAGGACGCGAGGTGACCGACCTTGCATACAAACATCTGGGACGCAGCCGTTTCAACAACGGCGAACAGGGAACACTTTTCTGAAAACACAATGGGAAAACTGCAATCACTCGCAAAAGATACTGCCATTTATGGACTGAGCAGCATTATCGGTCGCTTCTTGAACTACCTTCTTGTGCCTTTATATACGGCAAAGATGAGTGTGGAGAGTGGCAATTACGGTGTTGTCACAAATATTTATGCCTGGACTGCAATACTGCTTGTATTCCTGACCTTTGGCTTTGAAACAACATTCTTCCGCTTTGCAAGCAAGGAGAAAGGCGAAGTGAACAAGGTTTTCTCAATGTCAATGCAGGTGATAGGCGCGCTTTGCGGAGTTTTTCTTTTGCTTGTATTCCTGTTTCTGCCGTCGGTTGCCGACGCATTGGGCTACAGCATGCACCCGGAATTCATTGGAATGATGGCTGTGGTGGTGGCATTGGACGCACTGCAATCCATTCCGTTCGGACTGTTGAGACTGCAGAACAGAGCTTTGAAGTTCGCTTCGCTTAAACTGCTCAACATTTTCACAAACATAACATTGAACCTTGTTGTGTTTGTGCTGTTGCCTTGGCTTAACGAAATAAATCCCGGGGTATTCAACAGCTTTTACAATCCGGATAACCAAGCTTTCTATGTATTTTTCATAAACCTTGTATGCACATCGTTTATAACATTTTTCTTTATTCCGGAACTCAAGATTTTCCGCTTTACTTTTGACGGCGCACTGCTAAAGAGCATGCTCAAATATTCATGGCCGTTGCTCTTGCTTGGTATCGCTGGAATACTAAACCTGAATGCAGATAAGATATTGTATCCCTATCTTGTTCCGGGAGAGGAAGGTATAAGGGATTTGAGTATTTATGGAGCTTCGGTAAAGGTGGCTGCCATAATGGCTATGCTTATGCAGGCTTTCCGATATGCATACGAGCCGTTTGTTTTTGGCAACAGCAAGGAGAAAGACAGCAAAGCACTCTATGCAAAGGCTATGAAATATTTTATAGTAATAGCATTGCTTGCATTCCTTGTGGTTATGTTCTACATGGATATTCTGCGTCATATAATAAGTCCGGGTTACTGGAGCGGACTTAAGGTTGTGCCGATAATCATGGCTGCCGAAATTTTCATGGGTATATACTTTAACCTTTCATTCTGGTATAAACTCAATGATGAGACATACTGGGGTGCTATATTTTCGTTCGTTGGATGTGCGTTGCTATTTGTCATAAACATTCTGTTTGTCCCCAAATACGGGTATATGGCATGCGCGTGGGCTTCGTTCACAGGATATTTCACAGCCATGTTGCTTTCATACGTTGTGGGACAAAAGCGCAATGCCATAAATTATGACATAAAGGATATTTTCAAATATGTTGCACTGTTCGGTGCTGTTTATGGAATATCGCTTGTTCTGCCAATAGAAAACACTGTTCTTAAAATGGCATGCAACACTATTTTGCTGATAATTTTTGTTGCATATTTCATTAAGAAAGACCTTCCGCTGAACAGTATCCCTGTAATAAAAAGATTCTTCAAATAACATCGCCGAACGAACACAAAAGGCATATCGGTTTCGGACTTCGGATTTTATTCATTAACTTTGCAACTTCAAAGCGTATAAATTAATAAAAACTATATAAAATATGGCTCTTAAAGCAGGTATTGTTGGACTTCCCAACGTTGGTAAATCAACACTTTTCAACTGTTTGTCGAGTGCAAAGGCACAAGCGGCAAACTTCCCGTTCTGTACTATCGATGCACAAATGGGACAAATAACCGTACCCGATGAACGTTTGAACAAACTTGCCGAACTGATACACCCCGACCGTATTGTTCCCGCTACTTGTGACATTGTTGATATCGCAGGTCTTGTAAAAGGCGCAAGCAAGGGCGAAGGACTCGGCAACCAGTTCCTTGGAAACATCAGAGAGACTGATGCTATAATACATGTATTACGTTGTTTTGACAATGATAATATTGTACACGTCGATGGTTCGGTAAATCCTGTCCGCGACAAGGAAATCATTGACCTTGAGTTGCAGTTCAAAGACCTTGAAACCGTTGAGAACCGTATCAAGCGTGTTGAAAAACAGGCTCGCGTAGGTGGCGACAAACAGGCAAAGCTCGAATATGATGTACTCATGAAGTTCAAGGAGGCTCTCGAAGCCGGAAAATCGGCACGTACAGTGGAGTTTGACACCGAAGACGAAGTGATGATTGCAAAGAACCTGTTCCTGCTTACTTCAAAACCGGTACTTTACGTATGTAATGTGGATGACACTTCAGCCGCTACAGGAAACAAGCACGTTGAGGCTGTCCGTGAAGCAATAAAAGATGAAAATGCCGAACTTATAATAATCTCGGCACAGACCGAAGCTGACATTGCCGAACTTGAGAGCTACGAGGAAAAGCAGATGTTCCTCGAAGATATGGGATTGAAGGAGTCGGGTTGCGACCGTCTTATTAAGGCTATCTATTCACTTCTTAACCTGCAGACATACATCACAGCCGGTGTAATGGAAGTAAGAGCATGGACTTTCCGCAAAGGATGGAAGGCTCCACAATGTGCCGGAGTGATACACACCGACTTTGAAAAGGGATTCATCCGTGCCGAGGTTATCAAGTACGACGATTACATCAACTATGGCTCAGAAACTGCTGTTAAAGAGGCCGGCAAAATGAGCGTTGAAGGAAAAGAGTATATCGTTCAGGACGGCGACATCATGCACTTCCGTTTTAATGTGTAATTATGATGGACTTTATTTTTAACACAATAGTCTGGAATCCTTCAATAAGCCCCTTTTCCATCTTCGGCTTTGAGGTGAGATACTACTCACTCTGTTGGGTTATAGCACTGCTTTCATCTTATTATGTTGTAAAGATGACATATAAGAAAAGCGGCGTGGGAGAAGATAAGTTTGAACCTCTGTTCATGTACTGTTTCATAGGTATTCTCATTGGTGCCCGATTGGGACACTGTCTGTTCTATGAACCTGAATATTACCTTTCCAACCCAATAGAAATGTTGTTGCCTATAAGAAACACTGCCAACGGATGGGTGTTCCGCGGATATGAGGGACTTGCAAGCCACGGAGGTGTTATTGGTGTAATCACAGCATTGATTCTATATACAAGAAAGACAAAGCTTACTATGGTGTGGACGCTTGACCACATAGCCGTAGCAGCACCGCTGTTTTCTACTTTTGTCCGTTTCGGAAATTTTATGAACAGCGAAATCATTGGTAATGTTACCGATGCGCCATGGGGAGTTGTCTTTGTACAGGCAGGAGAGACATTGCCACGCCACCCGGCACAGCTTTACGAATCCATTGCGTATCTTATCATATTCCTCGTTGGGCTTTTACTATACAGGAAGTTCAACAACCGCATGGGAAAAGGATTGTTCCTCGGATACTGCCTCTTCACAATATTCACATTCCGTTTCTTTGTGGAATTCATAAAAGAGGAACAGGTTGCATTCGAAGAGGGAATGACACTGATAATGGGACAATGGCTCAGCATTCCGCTAATAATTACAGGAGCATATTACATGATAAAGGGTATAAAAAAATCGGCTTAAGCCGATTTTTTTATTTAGTAGCAGTAGTCGCAAGCCGTTCCTTCTCACTCATTGCCGCAAGCCTCTCAACCTCCTTAAAATCCAGCTCTAAAGCATCTGTAAGGCGCTTGCCATACTCTTCGTCGGCAAGGTAACAGTGCGCCGCATGACGGTACTTTATATTATCCGTAACAAGCATCATATCCTCTGCCGTGTTGCTTATCAACAAAGCCCGCTTTTCTTCACTCATAAGCCTGTAAAGATTACCCGGTTGATAAAAACAATCATCTGTGCGGTCTTCGTATGGATTATAACGCATAGACTCTCCTGCAACAGCCGAGTGCGCATACATTGCCGGTGTAGTCTTCCATTCACCGATACTGTTTGGCGAATAACCTTTTGTTGCTTCGTTATTACCATCAACACGCATTGCACCATCGCGATGAAAACTATGTACCGGGCATTTAGCTCTGTTGACGGGTATCTGGTCATGGTTCACACCAAGACGATAGCGTTGTGCATCACCGTATGAGAAAAGCCTTCCCTGGAGTAGCTTATCGGGCGAAAGTCCTATTCCCGGAACGATATGAGCCGGATTGAATGCAGCCTGCTCAACTTCGGCAAAATAATTCTGCGGATTACGATTTAATTCAAGCACACCAACCTCTATGAGTGGAAAATCCTTATGGCTCCACACTTTTGTAATATCAAACGGATTCTCCCTGTATTTTGCAGCTTGTTCTTCGGTCATCACCTGAAAATAGAGTTTCCAGCGTGGAAAATCGCCTTTTTCTATTGCATTGAAGAGGTCTCGCCCATGACTTTCCCTATCCTTGGCTATTATTGATGCAGCCTCGGAGTTACTCAGATTCTTTATTCCCTGCTCTGTCCGGAAATGAAATTTTACCCAAACTCGTTCACCATTTGCATTTATGAGGCTGTATGTGTGTGAACCAAAACCATGCATGTGACGGTATGAAGCCGGTATGCCACGGTCGGACATTACAATTGTAACCTGATGCAAAGCCTCGGGCAACATTGTCCAGAAATCCCAATTACTCTGTGGTGAACGCAAATTGGTCTGTGGGTCACGTTTTATGGCATGATTAAGGTCGGGGAACTGCAACGGGTCACGGAGAAAGAATACAGGTGTATTGTTTCCTACTAAATCCCAATTACCTTCATCTGTATAAAATTTAACGGCAAAACCACGAATATCACGCTCGGCATCGGCTGCGCCACGCTCACCGGCAACGGTTGAAAAACGTACAAAGACATCTGTTTTCTTGCCTATCTGCGAAAAAACAGACGCACAAGTGTAGAGAGTTACATCATGTGTGGTAGTGAATGTTCCGAAGGCTCCACTACCCTTGGCGTGCATACGACGTTCCGGTATTACTTCACGGTCAAAATGGGCAAGTTTTTCAAGAAGCCAATTATCTTCGAGCAATATAGGTCCACGATTACCAGCTGTAAGCGAATTTGTGTTATCGGGCACTTTTGCACCCACCTCGTTTGTAAGAAACTTCTTTTCCATAATAAAGGCTGTCAAGATTAGTAAATATAATCCTAACAGCCTCTGTTTTTATTTTGTTCGCACGTTACTTGCCTTTAACAATGCGCTTGATATCATTAAGTTTGTTGAGTGCTTCAAGCGGTGTAAGATTATTTACATCTATTCCAAGAATCTCGTCGCGCACCTGTGAAAGTACAGGGTCGTCGAGCTGGAAGAAATTGAGTTGCATACCCTCACGGCTGTCGGCAATCTCAACTGTAGGCGCGCCCTTTAATTCTCCCCTGTTGTTGCTTGCCTCGAGTTTCTTAAGAATCTGCTCCGAACGGTTTACAATACTCTTTGGCATACCTGCAAGCTTTGCCACATGAATACCGAATGAGTGTTCACTGCCACCGGGCATAAGCTTACGAAGGAATATAACCTTTCCGTCAATCTCACGCACCGATACGTTGAAATTCTTAATTCTGGGGAAACTGTTCTCCATCTCATTGAGTTCGTGGTAGTGTGTGGCAAAAAGCGTACGGGCACGTCCTTTGGCATATTCATGAATATATTCAACAATAGCCCATGCAATAGACATTCCGTCGTATGTTGATGTACCGCGTCCAAGCTCGTCGAACAACACCAGACTATGCTCAGAAAGGTTATTGAGGATATTAGATGCTTCGGTCATCTCAACCATGAATGTTGATTCACCGGCTGATATATTGTCGCTTGCTCCCACACGTGTAAAAATCTTATCGACAATACCTATTCTTGCACTGTCGGCAGGCACAAAGCATCCAATCTGCGCAAGCAATGTAATCAATGCCGTCTGGCGCAACAGAGCCGACTTACCAGCCATATTAGGACCGGTAATGATTATTATCTGCTGCTTTTCACTGTCAAGATAGAGGTCGTTTGGAATATAATTCTCCCCTACAGGCATATTTCGTTCGATTACAGGGTGACGACCTTGCTTTATATCAAGTACATCGCTCTCCTCAACCACCGGGCGTATGTATTTGTACGCACGCGAAATGTTTGCAAACGACAAAAGCACATCAAGCCTTGCAAGATGCGATGCATCGACCTGAATAGATGGAATGTATGAGGCAAGGTCGGTTACAAGATTGTTGTAAATCTGTGTTTCGAGAGCAAGGATTTTCTCTTCGGCACCCAAAATCTTCTCTTCATATTCTTTCAGCTCCTGGGTGATATATCTCTCGGCATTGACAAGTGTCTGCTTGCGTATCCACTCCTTAGGAACAATACCCCTGTATGTGTTGCGTACCTCGATATAGTAACCGAACACATTATTGAACGATATTTTAAGGCTTGGAATACCTGTGCGTTCACTTTCGCGCTGCTGCAACTGCATCAGGTAATCCTTTCCGTTATATGCAATCTCGCGTAACTCATCGAGACGGGAATCAACACCGTCTGCCACTACACCGCCTTTGTTAAGCAAAAGAGGCGGTTCGGGAACAATCTCACGGGCTATGCGGTCACGCATTTCGGCACAACAGTCGAGCTGTGCTCCTATCTGTTTAAGAACAGGATTTGAAGAGGCCTCACAAGCATTCTTTATTGGCTCGACAGCCTGTAGTGCAAGTTTCAACTGCACAAGCTCACGCGGAGAGACTCTGCCTGCGGCAACCTTTGCTATTATACGTTCGAGGTCACCGATAAACTGTAACTGCTCCTCGACAATTTCGCGGAATTCAGGCTCACGGAAATAGTACTCTACAACATCGAGACGTTCTTCGATAGGCTTTTTATCCTTTAAGGGGAACACCATCCAACGCTTCAACAAACGCGCACCCATGGCTGTAAGTGTGCGGTCAATCACAGATAGAAGCGATGTTCCGCCATCGTGCATGCTTCCGAGAAGTTCAAGGCTGCGTATTGTGAATTTGTCAAGACGCACATAACGTTCTTCCTCAATACGTGAGATATTGCGTATATGCGATATTTGGGTGTGCAGGGTTACACTAAGATAATGCAATACTGCACCGGCAGCCACCACTCCGCTACGCAAATGTGAAATACCGAAACCTTTGAGATTACGTGTCTCGAAATGTTTTGTCAGTTTTTCGTTTGCAAATTCCTCGGTAAAAGCCCAGTCGTCGAGTTCGAATGTAAGATATTTACTGCCGAAACACTCCTCGAAGCGTTTTTTCAATCCGCGCTCAAAAAGAACCTCCTTAGGGCGGAAATTTATAAGAAGCTTCTCGATATAGTCGAATGTACCCTCTGCTACAAGAAATTCACCGGTAGAGATATCCAAAAAAGATACTCCGCACATCGGTTTGCCAAAATGCACTGCTGCAAGGAAGTTGTTCTCCTTATAATCGAGTATATTGTCGTTTATGGATACACCCGGAGTAACAAGCTCTGTGATACCGCGCTTTACAAGTTTCTTTGCCAGCTTGGGGTCTTCGAGCTGGTCGCAGATGGCAACACGCTTGCCGGCACGCACAAGCTTCGGGAGATATGTATCGAGGGCATGGAATGGGAATCCAGCCATTTCCAAGGCTTTGGCAGCTTCGCTTTTTCCGTTTGAACGCTTTGTAAGTGTTATACCCAAAATTTCTGCAGCTATCACAGCATCAGAAGAGTATGTTTCATAAAAGTCACCGCAACGGAAAAGCAATATAGCATCGGGATGCTTCGCCTTTAAATCATAAAACTGACGCATCATCGGGGTTACTGCAATATCTTTTTCTGCCATATATATAGTTATATTGTTTACATGTAATTATTATGCGAAGATAACTATTTTTATCCTATTTTCAGGGATAAACAATAAAAAAGAGTTTTTATTGATAAATTCATGGAACAAAAGGATAAATCATCCGATTTTTGTATATTTTTGTAGTTTATTACATCTACTCTGTAGATAGTAATACATACATGTGTAAATAAATTATTAAAGATATGGCATACAATTTTAACGAGATTGAACAGAAGTGGCAAAAGATTTGGAAGGAAAACAAGACTTACCATGTAACAGAAGATAACAGCAAACAGAAATTCTATGTTCTGAACATGTTCCCTTATCCATCGGGTGCGGGACTACACGTGGGACACCCACTTGGATACATTGCATCGGATATTTTCGCGCGTTTCAAACGCTTGCAGGGATATAATGTACTTAACCCAATGGGTTACGATGCATACGGACTTCCGGCAGAACAGTATGCAATACAGACAGGACAACACCCTGCCATCACCACAGAACAGAATATAAACCGTTATCGCGAACAGCTCGATAAGATTGGTTTCTGCTTCGATTGGGACAGAGAAATAAGAACATGCGACGCAAACTACTATCATTGGACTCAGTGGACATTCATTCAGATGTTCAACAGCTACTACGACAATGATGCAAAATGCAGCCTTCCTATTTCTGAACTTATAGAAAAGTTGAGCAAAGAGGGAAGCGCATCGGTAAATGCAGCATGTACCAAAGAAATAGAAATAACTGCCGAAGAGTGGAACAGCCTCAGCGAAGTGGCAAAACAGGATATGCTTATGAACTGGAGAATAGCATTCCTGAACGAGACAATGGTCAACTGGTGTCCGGCACTCGGTACAGTGCTTGCCAACGATGAGGTTGTGGATGGTGTTTCGGAGCGTGGCGGTTTCCCTGTTGTACAGAAGAAGATGAAGCAGTGGTGTCTGAGAGTATCGGCATACGCACAAAGATTGCTCGATGGTCTTGACAGAATAGACTGGACCGATTCACTCAAAGAGACACAACGTAACTGGATTGGCAGAAGCGAAGGTGCCGAAATGCAGTTCCGCATAAAGGAGAGCGATATTGAATTTACAATATTCACCACTCGTGCCGATACAATATTCGGTGTTACATTTATGGTTCTTGCTCCCGAAAGCGAGCTTGTAGCTAAATTGACAACAGCGGAGCAGAAGAATGCCGTAGAGGATTATCTCGACCGCACAAAGAAACGCACCGAGCGTGAGCGTATGATTGACCGCAATGTAACAGGTGTGTTTACAGGTTCATATGCTATCAATCCTATTACAGGCGAGGAGATTCCTGTTTGGGTAAGCGATTATGTACTCTCTGGTTACGGAACAGGTGCTATTATGGCTGTTCCTGCTCACGATAGCCGTGATTATGCCTTTGCAAAACACTTTGGCATTGAAATACGCCCATTGATTGAGGGTTGTGATGTAAGCGAGGAGAGTTTTGATGCCAAAGAGGGTATAATGACTAACTCCCCGGTTGCTAAATTTGCCGACTGCAAACTGAACCTCAACGGATTGACTGTAAAAGAGGCTATTGCAAAGACAAAGAGTTATATAAGCGAGAACAAACTTGGCAGAGTGAAGGTAAACTTCCGCTTGCGCGATGCTATTTTCAGCCGTCAGCGTTACTGGGGAGAACCATTCCCTATCTACTACAAGAACGGAGTACCCTACCCTATACCCGAAGAATGCTTGCCACTGGAATTGCCTGAGGTTGAGAAATTCCTTCCTACTGAAAGTGGCGAACCTCCATTGGGACATGCCAAAATGTGGGCTTGGGATGAACAGAACAGATGCATCGTAAACAAAGAGACAATAGACAATGTAAACATATTCCCTCTTGAACTCAATACAATGCCCGGCTTTGCCGGTTCAAGCGCATACTACCTGCGTTACATGGACCCAAAGAACGGCAAGGCATTGGTATCGGAAGAGGCTGACAACTACTGGCAGAATGTTGACTTGTACGTTGGTGGTACAGAACATGCTACCGGTCACTTGATTTATTCACGTTTCTGGAATATGTTCCTGCACGATACAGGTGTAAGTGTAAAGGAAGAGCCTTTCCAGAAGCTTGTAAACCAGGGTATGATACAGGGACGAAGCAACTTTGTATATCGTATCAAAGATACCAATACATTCGTATCGCTTAACCTTTCAAAAGATTATGATGTTACTCCGCTTCACGTTGATGTAAACATTGTAACTAACGATATTCTTGATATTGATGCTTTCCGCGCATGGAGACCGGAATATGCAAATGCTGAATTCATCCTTGAGAACGACAAGTATATCTGCGGTTGGGCTGTTGAGAAGATGAGTAAATCAATGTTCAATGTTGTAAACCCGGATACAATCGTAGAGAAATATGGTGCTGATACATTGCGTTTGTATGAAATGTTCCTTGGTCCTGTTGAACAGTCCAAGCCTTGGGATACCAACGGTATCGACGGTTGTCACCGATTCTTGCGCAAGCTTTGGGGTATGTTCTTTGACAAGAACGACAACTGCATCATAACAGATGAAGAGCCTACAAAGGAGGAGATGAAATCATTGCACAAGCTTATCAAAAAGACAACTGAGGATATTCCTGTATTCTCATATAACACAACTGTAAGTGCATTCATGATATGCCTCAACGAACTTACAGCACTAAAATGCAACAAGAAAGCTATTCTTGAAAAGGTGGTTGTCACATTATCTCCTTTCGCACCTCACATTTGTGAAGAATTGTGGGAGATTATGGGACACAA
>JAGBSZ010000223.1 GCA_017631585.1 Bacteroidaceae bacterium | reverse complement strand
CGGCAAGCAAGTCGATACTGATGAGGACAACATCATCAACGATACCACATCGCTGTGGACACGCAAGCCAAGCGAACTGAAAGACGAGGATTACAAGGAGTTCTACCGCAAGTTATACCCAATGAGCGACGAACCTCTCTTCTGGATTCATTTGAACGTGGATTTCCCATTCCATCTGACAGGTATCCTCTACTTCCCCAAGGTAAAGAGCAACCTCGAGTTGCAGAAGAACAAGATTCTATTGTTCTGCAATCAGGTATATGTAACAGACGAGGTTGAAGGCATCGTTCCCGACTTCCTCACATTGATGCACGGTGTAATAGACTCACCGGACATCCCGTTGAACGTGTCACGTTCATACCTGCAGAGCGACTCGAATGTAAAGAAGATTTCCACATACATATCAAAAAAGGTTTCAGACCGCTTGCAGCAAATATTCAAGAACGACCGCAAGGAGTTCGACGAAAAATGGAACGACCTTAAGATATTCATCCACTACGGCATGCTCACCGAAGAGGATTTCTATGACAAGGCAAGCAAATTCGCCCTGTTGCAGGATACCGACGGCAACAAATACACATACGAGGAGTACAAGACACTCGTTTCTGCCGAGCAGACCGACAAGGAGGGAAACATCATATATCTTTACTCAAACGACAAGGAGAAAGAGTACAGTTTCATCGACAATGCCAAGAACAAAGGCTACAACGTACTATTGATGGACGGTCAGCTTGACGTTGCACTCATAAGCCTGCTTGAGCGCAAGTTCGAGAAGACACGCTTCACACGCGTTGACAGCGACACAGTAGAGAACCTTATCGTCAAAGAGGACCACAAGGCAAGCACTCTTGCTGAAGCAGAACGCGAAGTGCTTACAGGTGTATTCGAAAGCCAGCTTCCAAAGATGGATAAAAAAGAGTTCTACGTGCAGACACAGGCAATGGGCGAGAACGGCGCACCTGTCATGATTACCCAAGCGGAATATATGCGTCGTATGAAGGATATGGCTGCAATACAGCCGGGAATGTCATTCTACGGAGATATGCCCGATATGTTCAACGTACTTCTCAACGAGGAACATCCGCTTATAAAGCGAGTTCTTGAGAATGCAGAGACAGCATGTGCCGAAAAACTCCAGCCGATAGACGAGAAGAAAGCGACACTCGAGAGCCGCAGAAAAGAGCTGTACGATACACGCACCGGCAAGAAAGAGGATGAAGTTTCACAGAGCGAGAAAGACGAACTGTTCGAGGTAGAAAAGGAGATTACCGCCGCAAAGAGCGAGAAGGAAGGAATCCTTGCCGAATATGCAGCCGGTGACAACACCGTAAAACAGCTTATCGACATCACACTGTTGCAGAACAACATGCTCACAGGCGAAGCGTTGAACAACTTTGTAAAGCGCAGTATTGAGTTGATGAAATAACAAATTTGTTATTCGACATCCATTGTAGCGATAAGTCACGCGTAGCAACGAGAAAGTGTTGCCGCGTAGGGCGCGAAAAGCAATGGATGTCAAATATCAACCCTGTTCAAGTCACATCCAAAAAATAAGTTCCAACGGTTAACCGTTGGAACTTATTTTTTGGATAATCATCGCCACCTCGCGTTCCATTACCGGAACAGGCACCACTCTGTATGTCGGCAGTTCGGGATGCAGAACAACAAGATTCATTCGGCTTATTTTTATGCCATAGTTTTTCTGTAGGATATAACGATAGAGATTCTGTTGCAGACAATAATGGATATACGAAGTATCCGTCAGATGTTCAAGACCGTTCAATCCGCTTGCCCAACGGTTACGCTCCGTAGGGTCAATCTTGTTACTGCGTTTCCAATCGTAAATCTCGTATGTGCCGTCTGCGCATTCGCATACAAAATCAAGAGTACCGGCAATACGTGCCTCAACATCATACACACGCCACTCTGTGCGGAAAGGATTGAACGGAACATTACGTTCAAACGCTTTGAAATAGCTCCACTCGCGCGAAATGTCAAGTACCTCCTTGCAAGAGATGTAATTCCCTTTGAATTCCACATCGCACAACAAATCAGGCACCTGCTTGCCATTGAGATAATCTTCTATCTGCTTATGCAGAAAAGTTCCAGTCTGGCTGGCTACAGCACCCTTACAGTCCCACGATTCGCGCAATTTAGCAGCCTCAGTTTCATTTCCGAAACATTTCTTGAGGCTGATACCAACAGCATCAAACTCCCTGAAAAACATCCCCACGACATTGCTCACCGAGCGCATTTCAACATCGCCGAACGAGTATCGGTGCGCCTCTTCGTCGAAAGAGAGTTTTCCATCCTGCTCGAATACAATATCCGAGCCATTCAAATTTATATTTATCATTGTTCAATATTTTTCAAATCTATTGCCTGTTGAAATATACCGGAACGCCATTGTTCGCACCTGTATAAAAACGATTCTCGCTCTCAACACGCAACTCATATTCCTTTACAAGCGTCTCTTTCTCTACGCCATATATAGACAAAGCATCCCCCAAAGGCGATACATAAAAATAACAATCCTGCTCAATACCGACCAAAGAACTTCCGGTACGGAATTCACAAGTACCACACGCAACAAAGTTTTCAATCTCCTTATCCTGAAGATAATCGTATGCATAGAATGTTTGCGGAGCTTGGAATTTTGTCAAGAAAATAAT
>JAGBSZ010000222.1 GCA_017631585.1 Bacteroidaceae bacterium | reverse complement strand
GACAATGAGTTGAAGTATACCTGCTTCTTGTAAGGACTGCTCTTGAACTCGCAACCCTCGAACTTCATATTGGTGCTACCACCCTCGAATGATACAGGCTTAGTCTGTGAGCCAGAAACAGATGTTGGAGAGAACAAGCAATCCTTAGCATATAGTGTAGTACAGCCGCCCTGGATAGCAAGGTGACCCTCAGTAGAGAGGTTATCGCTAACAGCACCGCTAAACGTAACATTCTCAAACGTAATGTTAGAGTTCTTACGAGCGTAAACCTTACCATTGATAGTACCATTCTTAATTGTTACTTTATTATGAATGTTGATCATAGGCAATGTCATTGACTTACCATTAAGGTCGATAACAACATCCTTCTGCAACTGGTAGTTAGCACTATATTCAATATTATCTGTCAACTTAATTTTAGGCTCATTGTCTACAAGCGCTTTTGTGAACTCATCCCAAGTAGCTACAAAGAAATATGCATCTCGAGGATAAACCAAATAGTCATCAGCACCTGTCAATGTGTAAGTACCTGTAGGCTTTACATAAGCCTCGTCGTCGCTACCGTTGGTGATTACAATCTGGTATGCTGTAGCGTCTGCTCTTGACATTGTACCAACTGTCAATGTATTTGTTCCCTCCAAAGTGATAGTATTATCCTTACCTGTCATCTTACGAACGATGAAAGGCTGTGCTGCTGTCACTTTGATATTTTCAGCATTGATTGCATAATTGTCGGTGTTGCCATCGAAACGGATACCATAACCTGTAGCGTTGATTTCTGTATCCTTTACTACTGCATTCTTAACTTGCTTGAATGCCACACCGTTTTTACCGTTGATTGTTGCGTTTTCTACTATCACATCTTCATCACAACTTTGTGCTTGTATCAATGAGTGCATTCCGGTTGCTGTACAGTTCTTAACTTGCACATTTTGAGCCGACTTCGCTTGCACTCCTACTGCTGTATTCTCAGCTGCGCCTGTTGCGGTGAATGTACAATCTTCAACAAAAATGTTGTTTGAATAACGACGTGTTACACCATTCTCAACACCAAAATCGTTGGGCATGATAAAGTTCAATGCCGAGGTCGATGTTTCAAACTTCACATTCTTAATGGTGATAGTTCCATTGTTACGTGTTGAACCACTGTGGATTTTGATTGTACCATCATATATGTATCCACAACCGTCAATTACAATATCGCGGTCTGCCTTTTGATGTTCGATTACATCACCTTTAATATTTGCGCCCAAGCTGATAACCGTTGTTTTACCCACAGGAGCGTTATCTATTGCTGCTTGCAAATCATTGAGGTTGAATACTCTACTTTCATATATATCTCCGTTAACGTCAAATCTTGCGTCGATTTCGATGTTGAATTCAGCCGGGTTGGTCAAGAGCGAACCTACGATATTGGTACGGTAGTTGCGCTGTACGGGAATGTTTTCAAATGTTGAAATCGGGTTGTTGGTTTTGCCATCGTCAGTTTTCCAAGTGAACTTGATATCAGCCAATGATTTTTCGCTACCCTTGTCACCTACGAGGATGTAGTTCAATGCCAAGTATGCGAAATTTTCGTCATCGCTGATTTGGTTGTCACGATTCATGTCAACTTCCAAATCCTGAGTGGGGATAGCGTTGAGAGCAAAAGTCATTTCAGAAGTGCCACCCACAACAGAATCGTTGTAAGCGCTGAATGCAGTGTACACGTTGCTTACAGTTACTTCAGTGTTGGTAACCACGATACCTGCAGCAGCTGCAGCGGCAACGTCATCTTTGTAAGCGCCGAGATTGAGCTGAGCAAACGGACGATAGAGAGTTACAGTTTCTTTGATAGCGGCAGTGGTAGCTGCTATATCCTTGTAAGCTGTGAAAGCGTCGCGACCTTCAAGGTTAGAAGCTTGGTTGCCGAGCACTTTGATGTTTTTCATGTCGGTAACATCATAAGCGTTGGCATCTTTGTCGTAAGCGAAGAATGCTACACGATAAGTCTGACCTTTAGCCAATCGAACATTGTATTGTGCTTTTTTGCCTACAATGGCAATACTGTCGCGCAATTGTTTCATTTCATCGCCCTTAGCGTCGAATACGGCGCAAGTCACTTGGTCAACGGTAGTACCGTCGCCGATAGCACGAGAAAGGATTGCATCGGGAGTTTCGATTGTGAACGATGCCTCAACGAAGTCACCTTCTGTCTCGGTGTACAACTCTTCTTGAGAGCAAGAGGTTGCTGCGAATACGCCTGCCATTGCAAGCATACTTCTGAATAAATACTTAACTTTCATAGTAGGTTTGTTAATTAGTAATTAATAATCGTGTTTATTATATAGCTATAAAATGTCATAATATTATAGTTCTCACTATAATACAACTAAGAATTTTAAAAAGACATTAGGGATTTTTACCGTGTTTTATAGATTGATTTCGATAAAATACTGATCCCTTTTCCCCATTATTTATAATTCAATTTTTCAACATCTCTTCGTAAGAGATGTTATTTCGTTGCAAATATAATTAAATATTTACAAATCGCACTAATTTTTTGAAAATTTCTTACTCATTTACACTATTTTAT
>JAGBSZ010000221.1 GCA_017631585.1 Bacteroidaceae bacterium | reverse complement strand
ATGGCTTCTTTGAGGCCTGCTGCGAATTTTTCAAAATCCTCGCGATAGAGGAAGATTTTGTGTTTTTCGAACGAAACAGATGCGTTGTCACCCTCGCCGTTTATGATTTTCTTGCTTTCGGTTATTGAGAGGTACATCTCGTCTTTTCTGTTCTTTTTTACGTCGATGTAGTATATTCTTTTTCCTGCCTTGATTGCTTGAGAGAATACAATGTCCTTCTCGTTCTCACTCTTTCTGTTCTCTTCCATAGGTAATAGCTTGTTTGTCTGTTGCTGCGTGTTTGCTTAACAACTGTTTATAAATATTCACGCTTTACTGCAAATATGATGATTTTTTTTTATAATCCAACAAAAATGTTTAAAAAAAATGATATTTTCTTTCATTTTGCTTGCTTTGGCGTTTGTGGCAATTCTTTATTTGTGCAAAAAAGGAACTTTTTTTGATGTGGTTTGTTATGATTAATGCTAAAAATGGAAAAATAAAGTTTATTTTTTGCTTGTCAGTGTCATTATAAAGTGCGAACTTTGCACAATATCTGAAAAAGCGTTTTTATGATTAACAGAGTTCTTATCCGTCTTAAGATTGTGCAGATTATTTATGCATATTATAAAAATAGTGGAAAAACCCTCAAGGCAACTGAAGATGAGGTCTTCTTCAGCCTCTCTAAGGCTTACGACCTTTATAACTATATGTTGTTGCTGATAGTTGGAATAACACATTATGCTGCCGATCGTATTTCGTTCCTGAGCATGAAGATTCGTCCTACAGAGAGCGACAGGAATCCTAATCTCAAATTTGTGAACAACCGTTTTGCATTGCAGCTCGAGAATAATGAGCAACTCAAGAAGTTTGCCGAAAAGAGCAAATTGAACTGGGTTGAGAATTCTGATTTGTTGCGTCGCATGCTCGATAAGATTGAGGAGAGTGATATATATAAGGAGTATATGGCTGCAGAAACTTCTTCGTATGAAGAGGATAAGGAGTTGTGGCGTAAGCTTTACAAGGCTTTCGTTTTTGACAATGAGGAACTCGATTCGTTGCTCGAGGAGCAGAGTCTCTATTGGAACGATGACAAATCGATTGTCGATTCTTTTGTATTGAAGACTATCAAACGTTTTGAGGAGAAGAACGGTGCGACACAGCAGTTGCTTCCTGAATATAAGGATGTCGCTGATATGGAATTTGCCCGTAAGCTTTTCCGTAATGCAATAGGCAATGCTGAGCAGTATCGTGAAATGATGAGCTCAAGCTCAAAGAATTGGGATATGTCGCGTCTGGCATTTATGGATGTGGTGATAATGCAGGTTGCACTTGCCGAAATAATGACATTCGATGATGTTCCTTTGTCGGTGACTTTGAACGAATATGTTGAGATTGCAAAGCATTACAGCACAGTAAAGAGCGGCTCTTTTGTAAACGGTATGCTCGATACCATCACGAAAAAACTGCGTCAGGAGAATAAAATAAACAAGTAATAACTTAAACAATAGAATTTATGGTATTTTTGAACGAAGTTGCGGCTCCTTCAGGTGTAGCCGGTATATTGGGTAGCCCGATATTCATGTTTGTTATCATCATTGCTATAATGTATTTTATGGTGATACGTCCACAGCGTAAACGTCAAAAGGAAATCGAGAACTTCCGTCGTGGTCTTCAGCCCGGTGTTGAAGTTGTTACAAGCGGTGGCATATATGGCAAAATAAAGGAGGTTAACGATGGTGTTGTCGTGCTTGAAATTGCTCACAATGTGAACATCCGCGTTGATATTTCTACAGTTTTTGCAACTCCCGCTGCAATGCAGGAGCAACAGGCTAAGTAATATCCGGATAAGTTACTTACGTTATATAAGAGATAGAAATTTTGGTAAAAGATCTCTTTAAAAAACTTAAAGGAGGCAATTTATTGCCTTTCCTTTTCTTTCTATTGGTCTCGTGTTGTCTTTGGTTATTGCAGGTGCTTAACGAAGATTACGAGACCGATGTTCCGTTTACTGTATCCATTCAGAACCTGCCCGATGGTATCGAATTGGTCGATGAGGATGATGTCGAGGTGCTTGTAAGGCTCAGCGACCGCGGAACAGTCCTCTCCAAATACAAAATCGGCAGGTCGCTCCCCATTGCTGTTAATTTTTCAGAGTTCAAGCATCGTGGCGGAACATTGAGTATCCCTGTTTCGTTGTTGAAAAAGCAGATTTCGGGAATGGTGGAACCAACGACATCTGTGGTGCATTATCATGATGATACTTTGTATGTCAGAGTGGTGCAGAGCAGAAAATTACTTCCTGTAACTCTAAATGGAAAAATAGATGCGGCTGAGCACTACGAAATAACTGACGTGACAATTGACCCTGTAGATGTTATGGTCTCTGCAATGCCCGACGAACTTGAGAAAATGGAGTCGGTGGAGACCGAGTATGTCGTAAAGAAATACCTGAAAAACGACAGGACTTTTCAAGTGAATGTTGCTGTTGATGATTATATGACCGTTGAACCGTCTGTGGTAAATGTCAAGGTGTCTGTTTCTCCTCTGAAAATAAAGAAAGTTCGAGTGCCGGTTGTTCAAGTCAATTTCCCCGTGCCTTTGTATGCTGAGTGGTTACCAGAAGAGGTGGAAATTTCCTTTGAGGTGTCTGAGGATAACTACGAGATGGTTGGTCCGAGTGACTTTACTGTACATCTCGATTATAATGATATACTTTCTGCCAATGGCGGATATGTTGCATTGAAACTTGTATCAAAGTCTTCGCTTGTGAAGAATGTTGAGCTAAAACCGTCCAAAATAATTGTCGGCAGTCATTTATGAAAAAAGAAACAATAAAACTTGCGATAACAGGCAGTATCGGCAGCGGCAAGAGTGTTGTGTCGCGTATGATGAATGTATTGGGTGTACCGGTATATGATTGCGATGTCAATGCCAAGCGCTTGATGACCGATGATGAGTTTATTGTAAGCGAGCTCAAACGTATGTTCGGTGATGAGTGTTACGAGGATGATGGCACGTTGAATCGTCAATACATAGCTTCGCGTATATTTACGGACAAGGAGAATATCAAAAGGGTGAATTCGCTTGTACACCCTGTGGTCAAGCGCGACTTTGAGGAGTGGGCTGCAAAGCAGGAATCATCTGTTGTTGCTGTGGAGACGGCTATCCTTTATGAATCGGGAATGATTGAAGCCGTGGATAAGGTTCTTGTTGTGTGGGCTGACAGAGAGACTGCAATCAACCGTACAATGCAGCGCAGTGGCATGAATCGTATTCAGGTGGAGAACCGCATGAACAATCAGATGAGTGTGGATGACCTTTTGCTTATGTCGGATTATTCTCTTTATAACGATGGTGATGAACCTCTTATGCCTCGCGTGATGAGTGTTGTGGAAGAGTTAAAAAATATTTCAAATTTTGCCGTGTCGAATTGAAAATATATATTCGCATTATATTACAAACAAAAATAAAATTAACGCTTAATATTTAAATCTATGTTCGAAAGAATTCTTACAATATCGGGAAAGCCCGGTCTTTATCGCCTTTTGTCAAGCGCACGCAATATGATTATCGTTGAGATGGTTGATGCTACTAAAAAACGTACCCCAGTGCATAACACCGATAAGGTTGTCATGCTTGATGATATCGCCATCTACACTGATACCGAGGAGGTTCCTTTGCGTGAGGTTTTTGCAAAAATCTATGAAAAGGAGAATGGCGTTCTCTCTATCGACTTGAAGATGGCTACACCTGAGGAACTTGTTGAGTATTTCGAGGGTATAATGCCTGATTATGACAGAGAGCGTGTATATCTGACACACATCAAGAAGATGTTCTCTTGGTATAACATTCTTGTTGCAAACGGTGTTGTTGATTTCAAGGTAGAAGAGGAGCAGGGTGAAGAGTAACTTTACATGGCATTCCATAAAAAAACCACTTCGTTTGAAGTGGTTTTTTTATGGAATATATCAGCAACTCATTGCTCCGCAGCAGTTGATTACTTGTCCGCTGACGTATGATGACATGTCGCTTGCAAGGAAAAGTGCTACGTTTGCCACATCTTCGGGTGTTCCTGCACGGCGCAATGGAATTGTCTTTGCCCATTCGGCGCGCATCTCTTCCGAAATAGCGGATGTCATATCTGTTACGATGAATCCGGGTGCGATGCAGTTTGCCCTTATACCGCGTGGTCCCATCTCTTTGGCTATGGATTTTGCGAGTCCTATCAAGCCTGCCTTTGATGCAGAATAGTTGCACTGACCGGCATTGCCGTTCTCTCCAACAACTGACGACATGTTTATAATGCTTCCTGCACGTTGTTTTGCCATTACCGGTACAACCGCACGTGTGAAGTTAAATGCCGATTTCAGGTTTGTGGTTATCACGGCATCCCACTGCTCCTCGCTCATGCGCAAGATTAAGCCGTCCTTGGTTATTCCTGCGTTGTTCACAAGAATATCTATGCGCCCGAAGTCTGCGATAATCTCTTTTACAACATTGTCTGTGGCTGTGAAATCAGCCGCGTCAGCCGCATAACCTTTGCATTTTACGCCCATCGACTCAATCTCATTTATAAGCTCTTCGGCGTTGTTGTTTATCTGACGGAAGGTAAATGCAATATTTGCGCCCTCCTGTGCGAATTTAACGGCTATGGCACGTCCTATTCCTCTTGTAGCTCCTGTGACAAGAGCTGTCTTTCCTTCTAATAGTTTCATTGTATTCTTATTTATGTATATGCGAAGATAGCTTTTTTGAGTTTAATTCATAGCATCTTTATTGAAAAAGTTTTTATCGCATATTATCTCACTTCCTATGTATCTGTTCTCGATTATCTGTTTTGCGGTGTGCGGATAAATGATTATCTTCGCAAATGGTTTAAGGAATAATTTTGAAATAATATAATATTATGTTTTCAGGAATAGTTGAAGAGTTTGCAACCGTGCGCCGTTTGGTGCGTGAGCAGGGTAATCTGCATCTTACATTGACCTGTTCGTTTGTCAATGAGCTAAAGATTGATCAAAGCGTGTCGCACAATGGAGTGTGTCTTACGGTTGTGGATATTACAGGAGATGAATATACGGTTACAGCCATGACAGAGACCCTTGAACGTTCAAATATCGGGCTTTTGAAGGTGGGTGACAAGGTTAATGTCGAGCGAAGCATGATGATGAACGGTCGCCTTGACGGACACATAGTTCAAGGACATGTGGATGAGACTGCCGAGTGTGTTACGGTGCGTGATGCAGATGGAAGCTGGTACTACACTTTCCGTTATAAAAAGGATGATGAGATGGCTGCAAAGGGTTATATGACCGTTGATAAGGGTTCGGTAACTGTGAATGGCGTGAGCCTTACGGTTTGTGAGCCTACAGATGATTCTTTCTCTGTGGCGATTATCCCTTACACATACGAGCATACCAATTTCCATACCATTGAGGTTGGTACAAAGGTGAACATCGAGTTTGATATAATAGGCAAGTATATTGCAAGAATGATTAAACGATAAATAAGTCTTAAGGCTATGAAAATTGCTGTTCCCACAAGGGGTGGAGTGGTGGATAACCACTTTGGACACTGCGACCACTATACAATATTTACCGTTAACGACGGCGAAGTAAAGATGAAGGAGATTCTTCCTTCGCCACAGGGTTGCGGTTGCAAGTCAGGTGTTGTTTTTGTATTGCGTCAGAAGGGTGTGCAGGTGATGCTTGCCGGAAACATCGGAGAGGGTGCAAAGAACGTGCTTGAGAGTAATGAGATAAAGGTAATCCGTGGATGTAGCGGAGATATTGACAAGTTGGTCAGCGACTACCTTGCAGGAAACGTCGTTGACAATGGCGAAATTTGCAATCATCACGATTGCGGAAATCATTGATGAATATGGTAAATAAGGTATATCTTGAGAATTTTGAGAGTCGCATAACAGATGAACTTCTGAGATTATGCAAGCAGTATGGCATTCTCGACGGCACTTTGCTTGCTACGGATGACATAACCGACCGTTGGAACGAACTTGCTCCGGAGTATATGGCAGATGCCGTTCCAAATATAGCTGATTACCCTACGGTGGCTATTGCATGGGCTGGTTACATCGGCATGGCTGTAGCTCACCAATGGGACGAAGACTGGGCTGCGCACAGCAAGGATGAGTATAAATCATACTACGGTGAGCAGGGCTTTGATGACATGGATGAACACATCGTTCGCGACTTGATTGGTTTTCATCTTGAGTCCAAGGAGGCAAAAGGCATCGAGGATATGATGCGCCGTTTGGGTGAAACAGCTCTGACACTAATCCGTCGTGAGAGAATCGAGCCGCAGTCGCCAATGGCATTCCATGTATATGCCCGTGTTGTAAAGGTAATGTACAAGATTGGTGCGGCAGTGGAATTAAAACGTATGGGATATAAGTTTGAACAGGTGAATATTCCCAACATGCCGGGTGGCATGGCAATTTGCTGATAATTTCCCTCACAAACAAAACAACTCCTCAGAGGCATGCCTCTGAGGAGTTGTTTTGTTTGTGGATTTATTTTTAGAACTTAAAATCAACACCGATTGTTGCGTTGTATGTGTCGCGCTCGTATGTTGCAGCCTTCAATATATTTTTGTCCTTCTTATATACTGCGAAGCAGAATCCAGCGTTGATATCCCAGTGCTCGTTGATGCTGTACTTACCGCCAAAGCCTGTCATGAATGAGTCGTTTACAAAGCTGAGGTCGCTTGTGTATTCATTTGTAATACCAAAATCAGTGTATTGTACACCGGCAGAGAGCAAAAGGTTCTTTGTCACGTTGAACTCAAGGCCCGCGGCAATCTCGTATGTGTCGTGTGCAAGGTTCTTGTTGTTGTTTGCACCGCCAAGAAGTGACTCGACAGTTGCATTCTTGTCAAAGTAGTAGTTTGCGCTGACCATAGCCTGTAACCACGATGTCGCTTTCCACGATGCACCCAGCGACAATGATGCCGGTGTGTCGTTTCTGAGAGTCTTTCCATCCTCAAGTGTAGAGAGCATACCCAATTTGCCGCCGGCTTCACCTGCAACCTGAGCTGCATTCTGTGATGCAATCTGTGCCGCCATCTCGTTTGGCGCACCCTGTGCCAATGCCTGCTGATATGCAGCCTGATATACTTTTGTCCCGATATTTTCTCCTGCTTTGGCAACTCCCTTGTTGTAGTTCTCACCAAAGATACCTAGGTTCTTGGTGTTGTTCTTCAGATTTGTTACGGCACGGAACTCATACTTTGCTGCAAAGTTGAAGTTGCCTACCTTATAGTCGAGGCCGATGATTGGAGTGACAGAAATGCCTTTCTGTGTAAGGTCGAGCGATAGAGGAGATACCTTTGTTGCTCCATTGGCACTCATAGCATCAAAATTGATTGCTCCATTGTAGGATGCGCTTGTGTAGTTGCCGCGTACACCTACATATGCCGAAAGGTTGTCAAGTATTCTGTATGCAGCACCTAACTGAAGACCGAATACATATTGTGTGGATTGGAACGCTGAATATGCGTCACCTGTAGCCTGCGCTCCCGATACAATAGGCAACAACTCCTTGAAACCGTTACCAAGCTGGTTGAACATTGGCAAGCCGTTGTCAAAGCTGCAGTTACCGCCACCGCCGGGGATACCGAAGAATCCGCTGAAGCTCCATTTGCCTGTTGAATATGATGCCATTACTGACGGCATTACAGGTACATATATTTTTGCACCGTATTGTTTGTTGTCAACGTGGCTTGTGATGTCGCGGCTTTGCCATACCATCTGCCAGTTGGCAGAAACTCTCCATCCTTTCTCAAAGAAAGCTGTTCCTGCTGGGTTGAAGTAGATAGCATCAGTCTCAAGTGATGCATAGCGTGCAGGGTTGCGCACGAACGATGCACTCTGGTTTGTGTTTGTCAATAGTCCTCCTGCAAATGATGTGAATGCAATTGCAGACAACGCAATAGTTGTAATAATCTTTTTCATAGTTAAATAGTTTAAGTTAACGGGCTTTTTGTGCCCGTGTTTTGTTTGTTGCACAAAAGTATGTAAAATGTGCAATTCTAAAAAGGT
>JAGBSZ010000220.1 GCA_017631585.1 Bacteroidaceae bacterium | reverse complement strand
GCTTTTATCAAACTGTCTGCCGATGTCGGGAAATTGCAGTATTCAATGCTGTCGTACCTGTATGGCTCATTGAGTGTTACAGTATATCTGACTTTTGCCTTTTTAGGGTTTTTCTTGTCGGTTATTATTTCAGGCTCAACTTTGCCGTGAAAGTAGCCGTAGTATTTCAGAACTTCTGTTGCTACTTCTGCGCGCAGTTCGGGGTTTACTTTAGAAATAAGTACCGGTTCTGTTGCAAATGTATTGAAGAACCATTTGCCAAGTCTGCCTTTGGCGTTGCGTAGCCCGTCATACCACCACAATCCTAAAGGAAGTGCGCGCCATTTTGAACTGCCAAGAATAGAACCATTGGGTGCGCATTCTAAGGCGTACGATACTTCATCTACCGCGGTCTTGCCTGTTTGGCTGTCTGCATATTTATCCTGCCCGACAAATTCAATATCTTTTATGCCGGTGTAGAGCTGTTCTCCATCGGTAATAAATCTTGTCGTTGAGCATGCTGTCAGCAACAATGTAAAAAGTGCTATCGTCAATCTTTTTTTCATCTAATCTCCCCTTCTTGTTTCTTCTCTTCTCTATTCCTGCCATGCAAGTTACTCATTCCCGGCATTAAAGTTTTTTTGTCCTTTTTTCTGAATATGAACAGTTCGCGCAGGCTCTGCAGTTTCTTTTTATAAACGTAACCTATTCCGGTTTCAATTATCTCGCCTTCGAGCAGTGATTCATAATTCTTGTCATAGAATAGTCGAAGATAGCGGTTGTCACTGTCGCTTATTTTCCATTCAAGCGAGACGTTGTTTATGAAACTGTCGTTGGCGACAGGATGATCTCCACTGTTCACCTCACCACCGATGACAATAGTCAGGCGGTCGTTCCAGAATCGTTTTTTGAAACTGAATGAGTAGTTTTTGTATGTACTGCCGGTTTCTGTGTTTTCAGCATCGTTTATTCCTACATTTATGCTTACACTCTTCATTGCGCTTCCGGCAAGGTCGTTGATTTTTGCATCGAGGAATGAACTCAGAGCATTTGATACAGACATTCCTTTGGTGTTGCCGATATATGTACCGGTTATAAGCATCGTTACGGCATATTTGTTCAACGTTTCTGCATCAAGGCTGTTCAGCTGTTCCTGCACAATGGCATTTTCAGGAGCAGAAATCGTAAAAGTCAATCCCATGTTGCTTAGTGTGTTGCTTATCTTGACACCAACATCAAACGCAACAGGTTGTGTTCCGCTGTCGTCGATATTTACAGAAGTGGTGATACGCTCTATGGCTGTAATTTCAAGTGACGGGTCGAGGATGTCGCCGTTCCATGTAACCTTGCTTCCATCTATAATGTTGAATGTTTTTAGTGGGATGATAGGGAGCTCGTATTTTAGTTCTCCATCATTCATGGTATATGTTCCGGTTATATTCAATCCGTTGTCTCCTGTATATGTCATGTTCAGATCTCCACCACCTCTGAGCATTATGTAACTGCTGCGATTTGCATCCAAGTCTGCATTTATTCTTGCTCCGTCCTCAATTTTTAATCCAAGATTTATATTCATATTGCCGAGGTCTGTCTCTTCCTCAACTTTTTTGATTTTTGTGGTATCCTCAAAGTTTACAAACTCCACTAACCCGTCAAGTTCCTTGTCGGTTGCTATCGGTGCATCTTGCATTACGTATGTTATGTCGCTTTTACCAAGCAACGTGGCGTTTCCATATACTTTTATATTATTTAAAGCTCCTGCTATGAATGCCCTGAAGTCGATGAACATCTTGCCGTATAGCACACTGTTTTTTGTGCGTGGCGCATTTATCAGTTCGTAATTGTTTGCATTCATACGTAAATTGAATGCAGGATTCGTGAGTTTGCTTAAATCGACAGTTCCGTTTAAGTTGAACGGAGTGTTTCCTTTTGCGTATATGTCAAAATTGTTGAATGATATTTTGTTGTTATTGATATTTACATTCTTGTTGGAAAAACGCAAATCAGTACCGAAAATTGGTGCATTAAGATAAACGGAATCAAATTGTACGAATCCGTTTGTTGTTAATTCTGAAAGCCTACCCTCTGCTTTCACTTCGCTGTTTACATATCCTTTCAGGCTCATTCCTGCATCTTTTGTGAATATATGAGTTATACCTAACGGAAAGCGTGTGAGGCTTATTTCTCCGTTAAGTTCGGGCTCTTCTTTTCCGCCAATATAATCTCCGCTAAGGTGTGCCACCTCCTCTTCGTTATGACTTAACAGGACATCAAGATAGTGCTTTTGTGCATCTTTTGGGAAATACACGATTTCTATTGCTTCATCGCCTATAAGTGTTCCTTCATATGCGACATCGTCAATCCTTATGTCGCTGCTGAGTATTGCGTCATCTTTGTTTTTCTTAAAGTATAGTTCCAGATTCATCATTCCGGAAATATCCGGAATGAACGGTATGATGCCGGTCAACTCTTTAAGATTGATGTTGAACAACTCAAGATTCGCATTCAGTTTCGCATTCTTGTCGGGAGTGGTATAAAGGTGCATGCCGGCATCTGTCTCGTTGCTTAATGTTACATCTGCTGTTATTGTGCCGTTGCCGCCTAACTTTATGTAATTATCTTTGTTAAAATAGAATTTGTTGTTCAAGAAAACTGCGTTTGGTCTAAAGCTTATGTCGAGTTCTTTAGGCTTGACCAAAGTCTTTAATCCAAAATTTATACCGACACCATCCAGCCTGTCACGGAACATGAAATTTGTCGTTACAGAGTCGTTGAAAATATTTCCATAAAGCATACTGCTGAAGGATAGCTTCTGCTGTCCGGGATTCACAGCAGTGCTTCGCACTCCGGCGAGGTATCTGATTTTGTTTCCATCCTGATTTGTGAAAAAACGTATTGTGTCAAGATTCAACTCTCCGGTTTTGAATCCATATATGCCACTGTTTATGTTTATGCCTTTTTCTTCGTTTATTGCCATATCAAGGTTGATATTATTAATGTTAATCTTGTTAATGGCTAAGAAATTATGAAGAATGTTGTTTTTACCGCATTTGAATCCGAGAAAAATTCCTGGAATTTCTTTTGCGTAGTCATGTATATAATAGAGTGTGTTTTCTTCTTTGAAGGCTTCTTTGAGCATGTAGTTAATCCTGTCAATGGATTTGAATAGTCCATTGTAACCGCTTTCCATTGTGCCTTGAATCCTCAGGTCTCCGTTTGTGGCTGTGATATATGATGAGTCCGGTGTTGTTGCAAAGTCAAATGCAATTTCTGCCGGAGTGAACTTTTTGTTTGGTGTTATGATTTCCATTTCTTTTCCGTTGAATTTGAGAGCATGACTCTCTTTCATGTCAGTTGATGCTTCAATGTTCAACTTGAATTTTGTCCCTAATTCTGCATCAGTGATTCCAAGCATCATAAAATCGGCTTGCGATATATCAATGGCAGTTCTGTTGGCAATCTTGTTTCGCTTAAGTTCGGTATCGGCTTTGATGTTGAATTTCAAGTAATCACTGTTACTTGAAAAAGTCATTTCTGAGATACTCTTGGACTGATTGGCATTAACGCTAATGTCGTTTAATCTTATGCTGTCATATACTATAGAATCGATAGAAACCTCGACATTATATCTGGTTTGTTCGTCAAATATATCAAAGCCTTTTCCGTCAGCTGATATTTTGCCGGTGAAATGGTTTAACGGGAGGTCGCTTAGCAAGGTCGTAATATCAATATCCTTTATTTCGACACCGGTTTCGTATATATTGTTATGAATGTCGTACGAAGCTTTTGCTTTGATTTTTCCATCCAAACCTTTTATGTCAAGGTCTGTGGTAATTCCGTTTGTGGCATATTTGATGTTCCCATCGGCATGGATTATTGCCTTTGGAGTAGAATCATTTGTTTCCTGCCCGATAATCTTTTTGATGTCATCTGTTACACAACCTAAATCAATGCTTGCTTCAAGTTTGTCTATGTCGTTCAGATTTTTTGCATGACCATTGGCTTGCAGGTTTGCTATCGTTGGAATATCAATGTCTATTGTATCGATATTCATATATGTGACATTCCCGTTGACAACAAATCTGCCTTTGAGCATTTCATCGTCAAATATTTCAAGCGCATTGAGTTGCTCCCTTGTCAATAAGGCTGAAAGGTCCTCTTTGTAAATTCCAAAAGACAACAAGGCATTCATATTGCCGGTGTTGCCGAATATTGCTTGCCAAGGCGCTTTTGCATTTGCTTTAATGAATGAACCGTTTTTGCTGTTTATGGTAAAATCCTCTATGTTCAACTTCTCTTTGTCTGCGAATATTTTTACATAGGCATCGGTTACTCTTATTCCACGGGGCTGAATAAAATTAAATTTGTTCAATTCCACTTTTGTGCTATCGGGTGTATAGCCAATGTTTCTGCATTCGATATTTATATCGTCAAATACCAAGTGTCTTAAAGGAGCATTCTCCTTGTTGCCGTTTCCTGCGTCGTATTTAAGAGAACAGCTCTTTAATGCCAAAGTGCTTATTCCATAAATTTCATTGCCAAGGTCCATTGTACCATCTCTGATAATCAATTTTTCAATATCGGCACTGACGGACATTGTATCCTTTGGTATGTTTAATCTTATATTGCAGTTTTCAATGTTGCCACGGTGCAGGTTCGCAATCCAGTTTATGGCAGTGCTGTCTTCTTCCGTATCAGCAAAATCGTTTAATGTGATGTTCAAATCTGTGCTGTGTATATGTACTTGACGAAGATTGGCTATCTCTTCCTTCAAACTGATATTTCGGGCTGTGGTACGGAAGAATCCTATTGTACCGTCGATGTTTATGCTCGGGATGAGGTCTGCTGTGCTTAAATCAATATTTTCCAATGAAATGTAATTGACCTCGGCTTCTCCTGAAAGTAACGGCATCAAAGATATGTTTACGCCGGCAAACTCGCCTTTGGCGAATGTGGTATCATTGCGCGATACTTCAAATCCTGTGATGCTTGCTTTGAGCGGAAATGCAAGATGGAATGACTCTATTTTTATATCAAAACCAGTTGTCCTGCTTACTTCACGACAAATTTTCTCTACTACTGCATGTTGTAAAGAGGGAATGTATAGCATTGCAGTCAACATCCACAGGAGAATTATTGGGATTATGATTGCAATACCAATTGCTCTGAATATTTTATATATCCTTCCTCTTTTTTTCATTTGGTGAGTGCAAAAAATAGTGTCAGCTACTAATAAACAAAGTTTATTGTGCTTTTATTTTTTGTTTTGTCTGTTTTGTATAGAAATATTTTTGAAAGGTAATACAAAAATATAATATATACATGCACTTCGGGAAATAGTTTACAAGCAGGTAGTATGATGTGGCAGTTTATTTTGCTGTATGATTGTTTTTTCTTCAAATATCGTTAATTTTGTAACATCAAAAAAAACGCAACATGAAAACTCTCCAATTGTTATTGATGACAGCTTTTCTGATATGCTCATGCGCATCAGGTGGTGATAAAGAGCAGAAAACGGAACCAAAGCCTGCGGAATCCCCCTCTTTGGTAAAGGAGTTGAATACAAACAGCCCGGATAGTGACCAGTATGTAAAAATGGAAACAAGTATGGGTGATGTTATAATCAAGCTTTATCGTGAAACTCCCGGTCACCGCAAGAATTTTATCAATCTTGTCATGAACGGCTTCTACGACGGTCAGCTTTTTTATCGTGTGAAAAAAGAACTCTTGATACAAACCGGAGATTATACATCAAAAGTCAAACCCGATGCTGCCGACCTTGGTGTCACCGATGTTGAATTTACAGTTCCGTCTGAGATTGATGCATCCAAACGTTATCACAAGCGTGGTGCCGTTGCTGCGGCAAGTTTCAACAATGGCGATTATTCATCGGGTGCGCATTTCTATATTGTGACAGGAAAGGTGGCAAACGAAAACGACCTGAAATTGAGTGAAAGAAAGGTGACAGAGGAACTTATTGCAAAGAAATTTCAGGAACTGCAGGTACCATATCGTCAGCAGATTCAACGTTTGAACAATGCTGCAAAGCACGATGCCAAGAAAAAGGATGAGTTGAGCAAGTTGGTGAACAAACTGAGAGCAGAGGCAAGAGCATCCGTTAAAGGACATGAATTTACCTATTCGGCAAAGCAACGCAAGGAGTATATGAACACAGGTGGTCTTCCACATCTTGATGCCTATTATACAGTTTTTGGCGAGGTTGTAGAGGGAATGGATGTTGTGGAAAAAATATCAGCGGTTGATGCAACCTCCAAAGGACGTCCTCGTCAACATGTAAAAATCAACAAGGTGACAATACTCGACGCTTATGGTAAATAAGAAAACTCTGTCCAACGGGTTGCGTATAGTACATATGCCTATGGATGACATGCAGATGGTGTATGTCAATCTTCTCTATGGCGTGGGTGCCCGTAATGAAAGTTATGAACATACCGGTATTGCCCATCTGCTCGAACATCTCATGTTTGAGGGAACAAAGGCTGTCCCATCATTTGATGAGCCTCTTGAATATGCCGGTGGCGAGAATAATGCATATACAACGAACGATGTAACCAACTACTACATAGCTCTTCCTAAGCAAAATGCTGAGCTTGCCTTTTGGATGGAGAGTGACCGAATGTGCAACGTAAAGTTCGGAAACAAGAAAGTAGATATACAGCGTCAGGTGGTTATGGAAGAGTTCAAGCAGACAAAACTTAACCGCCCTTATGGTGACGCCAGCCTTATACTTCGTTCCATGGCGTATAAGGTACATCCTTATCGCTGGTCAACAATAGGACGCGAACTGAAGCACATCGCTGATGTGCCGGTCTCTGTTATAAGCGGTTTTTACAAACGTTATTATGTGCCCGACAACGCCGTGCTTGCCGTAGTGGGTGATATCTCCTTTGAGCAGGTTGTGGAGTGGAGCGAAAAATGGTTCGGGGAAATACCATCCAAAGGATTCAAACGCGATGTGTTGCCGGCAGAGCCACGTCAGACACGCCAACGTCGCAGAATAGTCTATCGTGATGTTCCGGAAAATGCTTTGTATGTCGGCTTCCACATGGGTAGCAGGCTTGATGCCGATTATTATCCTTGTGATGTTATATCCGATGTGCTTTCAAACGGATATTCAGGTCGTCTGCTGGCGCGTCTTGTTAAAGAGAAAAGATTGTTTACGAAAATAGATGCTTTCATTTCGGGCTGCGAAGACAAAGGAATGTTTTGGATATATTCGCGTGTGGCAGATGGCGTTCCAATGAAGGATGCCGAAGAGGCTTTGTGGCACGAACTCGACTTGTTGAAAACAGAACTTGTTCCCGATGCAGAGCTTGAAAAGGTTCGTAACCGCTTTGAATCGGAATTCTATTTCAGAAATGTCGGCGGTGAGAATCTCTGTAATAATATCGCTCTTGCCGAGTTGCGTGGCAGTCTTGATTCACACTTTGCCGAACCCGAAAATTACCGTGCCGTTCAAGCTGAGGAGATACGAAAAACAGCACGCGAACTTTTCCGCAGAGGAAACAGCTCGGTGCTGTACTATCTTAAAAAATAAATCCGTTATTTGCCGAAACTCTGCCATAGCTTATCCTGTGGCAGTGGTGCAGTAATCTGTATCATCTCTTTTGATACGGGGTGGATGAATTCTACATAACGGGCATGCAATGATATGCTGCCGTCCGGGTTGGAACGCTTTGAGCCATATTTAAGATCGCCTTTTATTGGGCATCCTATCGATGCGAGCTGGCAACGTATCTGATGATGACGACCGGTCTTCAATTCCACCTCTATGAGATTGTAGTTCTGTGACGCAGCTATGTGGCGATAGTAGAGCAGTGCATGCTTGCTTCCTTTTACCTCTTTGGGGTATGAGAAACTTTTGTTCATCTTCTCGTTTCTGAGAATCCAGCTGTTTATCTCCCCCTCACCCGGAATGGGGCACTCTTTTGTTATTGCCCAATAAATCTTCTTTACAGCACCGTCGCGGAACATCGTGTTGAGTCTTTCAAGAGCCTTGCTTGTCTTTGCAAAGACAACAACCCCGCTGACAGGGCGGTCGAGACGGTGAGGTAATCCCACAAAAACATTTCCCGGCTTTGCATATTTCTCCTTAAGAAATGTTTTCATTATGTCGCAAAGTGACTTGTCGCCGGTCTTGTCGCCTTGTACAATTTCGCCAGCCGCTTTGTTTATGACGATTATATGGTTATCTTCGTATAGTACGTTCATGATATTGTCTTGTTTGTTGTGCCTTTGTGTCCTAATGCGTTCAATATAACCTTTTCGGTAAAATTCTGTACGAAAATGTCATCGTTGTTCTTGCTGACAATGCCGTTTATGAATGGTATTTCTATACCTTTGAGACAGAAATGCAGGAAGCGTGCCGCAAGGTCGGGGCTTTCGGTGTTGAATATTCCCTTTTGGTTTCCTTCGGCAATTATGTGTCGGAATAATGCTATCTCTTTGGCGTCGAAGCTTTTGCGTATGTGTTCAACAATAACAAAGTAATCATTGTGTAGGCATCCGTTGCGACGTACGATGCTACGCGTAAGTTGAAGGCGTACGAATATCAGCTTGATAATCTTTTTATCGGGTGTCAGAGCGGACATAGCAACTTTTGTCATGGCTGACGAAATTTTCATAACCTCCATTTCAATGGATGCTTCAAGCAACTCCTCTTTGCTTTGGAAATAGGTGTATAGGGTTCTTCGGCTTTTGTTTGCGGCTTTGGCAATGTCGTTCATGGTAATATTGCCTATCCCGTGCTGTGCAAAGAGCTTTCTTGCGACCTTGATAAGATGTTCTTTCGTATCTGTTGTTGCCATGAGTCTTTGTGTGCGTTATTTGAATTCGTTGCAAAATTACACATAAATGCACAAATGTGCAATGAAAAAAAAGAGACATTTTAATCTTTTTCTGAAAAAAGTTGCTCTAAAATTTGGATGGTAATGTAAAAAGCTATACCTTTGCATCAGTTTTGAAAACCGCATCGCGGGGTGGAGCAGTGGTAGCTCGTTGGGCTCATAACCCAAAGGCCGGAGGTTCGATCCCTTCCCCCGCTACTAAGAAGAGAACTCAAATTGAGTTCTCTTCATTTTTTTTTCTATGTTCTCTGCTTTATAAAAAAAAATGACAGCAATCATTGTGCTGTCATTTTTGATATGGATACTTATCTGTTTTTGATACCTTCGGTATATGTGGTTGCATTAACATGCTCCTTGATGCTAATTGGTACATATACCATAGAGTAACCACCCGGCTCTTCTTCGTAGAATAGTCCTATTGTTTCTCCGTCGGGTAGAATACACATCGATGAATATGCAGAGCCTCTGTCCGAAACTTCAATTTTAGTCCAATTGTTTGACAGTTCTGTGGGAGTATATGTGGCACTATCGTTGCTCAACAGCTTGTAATATACTGCAACATTGCTCCTGCTATCGCCTGTGGGAACTGATTGGAAAAGGATATTTCCTATTCGCAACACCTCTCCGTTGGTGTCGTTACGTCCGAACTTTAGGTTACCTACTGCGTCTGTTGATACAACTCCGTCCCATTTACCTTCGGCTTTCTCAAAGTTACTGTAGTGGAAAACATTGTAGTAGCGACCGTATCCTTTGCGGCTACTCAAAAGCACGCTTCCGTCGGGTAGTTCCTCGCATTTAGGCTCGTTTCCGTATGGTGCAGGGCTGTCGTTGAAATCGTTGCCAAGTTCACCTAACAAGTTCCATGTATCACCGAATTCATCAGAGTAGAGTACATAGTTGTGATGGCGGTAGCTGCCGGTCTCCACAGCCCACACAGCGCAATATATGCGGTAGTAGTCGCCTACTTTAATCATGCTGCTCTGTGCCATGCGACCTGCTCCTATGAACATTGAGCCTACATGTGCCTTGCCGTTCTTGTCCTTGAACAGTGGATATATCTCGTATGTGATCTCTTCGGGCTGTGTGGCTTCCCACTCTTGTGTTGCCTCATTGAACTTTATGCGCAGACGTGCCATGCGGTTGGGGTTCTCCGGGTTTTCGCTTGTTCCTGCACCATAGTTGCCATGCCAGCACAAGCGGTTACCGCATACGCTCATCACAAGAATCTCGTTATGTTCGCGGTCGGCAACGATAGCCGGGTCGCCAAATCCTGTGAGCCATGTCTCTTTTGCCTCTTTTCCCACACCGTCTGCAATGGTTACAGGCTCTGTCCACGAATGCCCGTCCCATTCTGCACCGGCTTTTGTGCTGTGGCGCATCACAAGGTCAACCTCGCCGAATCCAATATCGTTACCGCATGGGCGATAGTCGTTGATGGCAAAAACATAGCCGTTTGCTGTTGTTGTAATAGCCGGTATGCGGTAGGGTACACCTTTTTCATCGGGTGAATAATAGAGGTACTGGTATTTGTTGTTCTTATCAACGGAAATATTTATCTCAACTTCCATGCCTTTTTCCGGCAGAGCGTTGTCGGTAATGCTCTTGCCACCGTTTATATCCATCTTCCAGCCATGGCATATAAGCCCGGTTGTAATGCTGAACTTTGTATCTTTGGGCAGATAATATGTTTCTGATTCCGGCAGATTGTTCTTGTCAAGAAGGGTATTGCTCGTATTTTCGTCGATTGTTATTGAAATGTTGCCAATCTTGTAGTTGGTGTCAAATCCGCCTTCGAGCTCTGCGTTGTATTTCATTGTCAGTGGTCGGCTCATATCTATGACTCTGAAGTTCCAGTGTCCTCCGGCATCTTCGCTTGAATATAGCTTTATATCCCTTCCTGTACCGCCGAACATGTTGAAACTCATTGCCGGATTCTCTTTTGGAGATATTGCGTAACTGTTGTCCTGTTGCTTTGTGAGGACAAGGGTTGTTGCCTCTTCGGCTTTTCCCATTGTAGCTGCAGCTTCGTTTGCTGTGCCGTCGAGTTTCAATGCATATTTTTTGCCGGTGTTATGGCTGTACATTTTGAAACCGTTGGCATCGCCAACAAGATACCATATATCCTCGGTGGTGTATGATGCCGAACCGCTTTGCACAGGCGTACCTGTCGGAGCTTTCGTGTTGCTGAATTTAATGGTATAGCCCTTGTCGCGATTATTGGTGATTTGGACGGGGATGCCATTCTTGAATGTCTTCGAGAAAATATTCTCTGTTTCCTGTTGTCCGAATGTGTTTGTTGTTATGCTCATCATAACAAACAATGCCAAAAAAAATCTGATTTTTTTCATATAATTGTGTTATTGTTTATTCTTCTTTTGCGAAGATACTCAAATAATAGTTAATGAGCAAATCGCCTTTCTTGTTTGTATTCTTGCATTTCCTTTTTCTTTTTTCTATCTTCGCGTCAATAAATAAAAATTATATGGCTCAGATAGTATCACCATCGTTGTTGTCGGCTAATTTCGGCAACTTGCAGGAAGATTTGAAAATGATTAATAAAAGTGAGTGTGACTGGTTGCATATCGACATTATGGACGGTGTGTTTGTTCCCAATCTGTCGTTTGGTCCTCCTGTGCTCAAGTACGTGTCAGAGCTATGTGAAAAACCGCTCGATGTTCATCTAATGGTGGTGAATCCAATGAACTATCTGCCTGCCGTAAAGGATTTGAATGCCCGTATAATGAATATCCATTATGAGGCATGTACCCATCTGCATCGTGCTGTCACCCAGATTAAGGATGCCGGTATGATGGCAGGTGTTACCCTGAATCCTTCAACCCCGGTGCATTTGCTCAAAGATATTATCGGGGAACTCGACCTGGTGCTTCTTATGAGTGTGAATCCTGGTTTTGGCGGTCAGAAATTCATTCCGCACACAATTAATAAAGTACGTGAATTGCGTGAACTTATCGATGCAACAGGCTCAAAGGCTCTTATCGAGGTTGATGGCGGTGTGAATGTTGAGACAGGAAAACTGCTTGCCGATGCGGGTTCTGATGCACTTGTTGCAGGAAATGCAGTGTTTAAAGCTCCCGATCCCGATGCTGTAATTTCAGCACTGCGTGCAATGTAACGTGGCAAGCAAAAGTATCTTTTATAAAAACCCGCTTTTGAGATTGGCGATACCGCTTATTGCCGGTATCGCTATAGGATGGATGTGTAATATTATGTTATTGCACATCCTGTCTGTTTTTGCATTGTCGTTGGTGATGCTTTCATTAGGCATGATGCAGTTTACTCCAAAATGGCTGTTCGGCGTCGGTGTTACAGTTTTTATGCTATCTGTCGGAATGTTTGTGGAAAGCAGACAATCTGTTGAGAAAGAGCCGCAGTGGAGCGAAAAGAAATGTGAATATACGGCATGTCTAATGGAAATGCCGGCTCTGCGTGGAACAAATGTAAAGGTTCTTGCAGAGTTGCTTTCCGGCAAAGACTCTGTAGCTGATAATGAACGTACCAAAGGGCTTGTATATCTCTATTTTCCTCGCACTGTTGATACGGAGATTTTATCTGCCGGCGATGTAGTGGCTTTTGAGAGTACCGTTTCATTGCCAAGGAATCAGGGCAATCCGTATGAATTCGATATAGAGAATTATTATTATATAAAAGGAGTAACCGGTACGGCATTTGTTCCTGACGGAAAGTGGAAGCTGCTACCTCAGAAAAGAAACAGTCTGCAGATACATGCACTTAAACTGCGTACCAAGGTTATTGCCCTTTATGAGCGTCTTGGTTTTGAAAAAGAACCGTTAGCCCTGTTGTCTGCGTTGACATTGGGCGAAAAGCGCGACTTTCCAAAAGATTTGAAAGAGAGTTACGCTGCGGCAGGAGCAAGTCACATACTCGCTTTGTCCGGTCTGCATCTCGGTATCCTTTATATGATGCTGGCGTTTATTCTCCCTCTGCGCGGACAAAAAATCTTATATTGCATATTGCGCGAACTGATAATCGTTGCCACACTTTGGGGATTTGCCTTTGTTGCCGGCTTGTCACCGTCTGTTGTGCGTTCGGCAACATTGTTCACCTTAATGTCTTTGGCGCGTCTGCTTGCAAGCGACATATCATCGGTTAATTCGCTCTCCTTTGCGGCTATTGTAATGTTGCTCTTCTCGCCACATCAACTTTTTGACGTGAGTTTCCAGCTCTCTTTTGCCGCGGTACTTTCAATTTTGTTGCTCGCACCTCCATTGCAGAAACTTGCAGGTGTTTACAAACATGGAGTAGTGTATGGTTATTTGGCAAATCTTCTTATACTTTCCGTTGTGGCACAGGTGGGAACATTGCCTTTTGTGTGGTATCACTTCGGCGTGTTTCCTCTATATTTCCTGCTTACAAACCTGTTTGTAATTCCTTTGGCATTCTTGGTGTTGATGCTGGTGGCTGTTATGTGGTCTCTTGCACCATTGCCACTGTTGCAACAGGGAGTGGCATGGGTACTTGCTAAGGTGGTTGCTCTGATGAACCTTGCCGTAGAATGTGTGGCGGCTTTGCCCGGAGCTTCGTTCATGTTGCCTCCCATTGGTATCTATGGCACTATATGTGTTACCGTGATACT
>JAGBSZ010000219.1 GCA_017631585.1 Bacteroidaceae bacterium | reverse complement strand
CGCCTCACGGTCGTTGTCATGGAATTTCTTTACCGTTCCCTTCACGTGTACACTATCCAAGGTGTACTCATTCTTTATAAACGAATCCGTTCCTGTCTTCAATGATGCACATGATGCAAGCAATGCCACTGCCGGCAGTAAAAGTGATTTTAAAATCCTATTCATCTGTATTTTCGCATAATCGTCCGTTACTCCAAACATTTATTTATTTCATTAATCAATGCATCAATATGTTGTGGGAACGGAGCTTCGGAACTGACCAACTTACCGTTCTTGTCAAAGAGCATGAATGTGGGGAACTTTGTAACCCCCAACAGTCGCTCAATAGACTCTTGCTGCTCGTAAGGCAGATTATAATGGAATATATTATCACCGTAAAGCCCCAGTTTCTTTACTATTACCTGACGGACATCTTCGGGGGTATTGTTCGCAAAATAGAGATAGACGACATCCTTGCCTTTAAGTTCATCCTTGACCGCTTGCATATGTTTCAGCTGTTCCTTGCACGGTCCGCACCACGAACCCCAGAAATCGGCATATACCACCTTCCCGCGATGTGGCTCAAGAATTGTTGCAAGCAATGAATCGGCAACAAGTGTCTCAGGAGTAAGGTCGGCATGATTACGCAAATACCTAACTTCGAGTTCTCCGGCTTCCAAGCGACGGAGATAATTGTTCTGTTCAACAATCACCTGTGCAGGAGCGAAATCTTCAAGCCCCTCCATTGCTGCCGATATTATGGTATCATTTACAGACTTCTCTTCCGATGCAAGCTGATTATACGTAAGCAAAGAAATTGCATATTTGCAATCCTCGGCAGGCAGGTGCAAATCCTCAACGGCGCGACGAGTCTTCATAATATCGCCAATCAACATACAGTTCTGCTTATTCCACAAAGGCAGAGTATCGACCTTGTACTTTTCGCATATCTGTGTATAGCGTTTGTCCACAGACTCAAGCCTTTCCACTCTTTTCTTCGCGCTTATGGTATCGCTGACTTTATTCATCGCCAAAGCCAGTTTCAGACTTGTAAGGTATTCGTACTCATCTAAAGTTCTTTTCTCTTTTTTGCTCAGGTTGATGACACCCAACCGGTCCAGTTCAAGCAATGCGGCTTTGTCGGGAAAATTGATTCGTATTCCCAAGCCGTTGTCATCGCAATAACTCACATAACTTTTCAACATATATATAGTGTACCTTCCCAATGTAAGCGGGTTAGGAATATCGGTTGACAGTTCTTTTACAAGCATAAGCATGTCATGGGGAGCTTCTTCTTCCTTCTTGCACCTTCTTAGCATACTCCACATTGCATCCAATTGCTCTGCCTTTATATTGGTCCTGTAAAAATATGCAGCCCTTTCATCAAAGCCCGGGTGCTCTTCGATATATTTCTGCAGGCGTATAAGATGGCGTTTTAGAGTACCTTCGGTATATTTATAAAAAAGACTGAGTGGCGACAGATTATATGAAACCGGCGAATCATATATTCCGTTCTCTCTGTCATAGCTGTAATATTCCATAATACTCTTCTGCAAGACAGTATCACTCACCATTATTTCAGGCACGCTATTGTTGCCGTCATAAATGACCTTTACAGTATCACCGGGCCAAGCCAGCACAGGATATGCTTTTCTACCGACCTTAAGGTAGAAACATGTAGCATTGAATACAGGGAATGTGTATGTGAAATCATCTGTGAATTCGCAATCCCTATCCTCGAAACCAAATCGATTGAAGAGAACAACAGGATCGTTGCTGTTTCTAATTTCACACTCCACCCTTATGCTGTCATGTACGTAATTACCAATAAAGGGCGATTGTGTCACCTTGCCCCATTTCTTGTCTTTACCGATTACCTCTTTCAGGCTGTATTCTTTCAATGATACGCCTTTCAGGTTCCAACCGCTCTTGCCACCGTCGAAATCAAAAGAGAGGTCTTCCTTGTCCAATGGCTCAAAATGGAGGACTCCTTTCATAAAGCCACTTAGTGGCATGCTTGTCGCCTGCCCAATCTCAACGCCCTCGCTACGCAATAGCTTATAACGCTTGCCTGTCGTGTTACCGACAAGCACGGCATCCGCATCGACGGTTATGTTGTCAACTGCATAAAAATAGACCTCAAGAACAGTAGCTTCCTTATCGGCAACGACCTTTGAAATATCAAAGAATCGGGTATTGATAGTCTCGTAGTAGGGATATTCTACCGTTATGCTCTCCTGTGCAAAGCCACATACTGTGGCAAATGCAACGATTAAGGTTAAAAATAGTTTTTTCATTATGTATTCACTTACTTGTTTTGCAACAGTTCTTCACTTATAAAATTATCGTTTAAAAAGATTCTGCCGTTTTTCTTGTAGATAGTGCCATCTTTCAACAATATTTCCATGTGGGGAATACCTGTGAATTGGAATTGATAACTCAGAATTTTCCACATATCGGCACTTACACGCAAGTTCTCGCCTTTGATATTGTTTCCGGTAAAAAACTCCGTTACCGCATCTTCGGGGTTGTCATCTTCGTTACATACATAGACAAAGCGTACCTTGCCTGCATATTTCTCAACCAAATCGCGATGCGTGAGCATTGCTGAACGGCAGGGAGCGCATCCAAGCCCCCAAAAGTCTATTATTATCTGCTCGCCGGGGTATTTTTCATTCAGAGCCTGTAACCATTTTGAAGCCTCGGGATTCATCTGATTTGCAATGGCACCACCCT
>JAGBSZ010000218.1 GCA_017631585.1 Bacteroidaceae bacterium | reverse complement strand
TATAGCTTCGGGAGTGCGATATAACCACTATCTCATTAAAAATGATTTTTCTACAGTGAGGTATGATGTGCCTTTCGCTCCACTGCAAAGTGCCAATGCCGGCAGTGTCAGCGGAAATATCGGCTTGAATTGGCGACCACTGTCAGGATGGCTCCTGCGTGCAAATTACGCACGTGGATTCCGCGCACCCAATGTCGATGACATGGGAAAACTATTCGACAGTGTCGATGGGTATGTTACTGTTCCCAACCCATTGTTAAAGCCTGAGTATGCCGATAATGTGGAAATTGGCGTGGCAAAACATTTCGGACGTTGGCTCAAATTTGATGTTACGGCATATTACACCCATCTTGACAATGCAATCGTGCGTCGCGACTACACGTTCAACGGCTCTGCCACAATGGAATATGGCGGCGAAGAGTGTGTTGTACAGGCTCTGCAAAACGCAGCAGAAGCACAAGTGTGGGGCGTGCAGCTCGCGCTCGATTCGCGCTTTGCTCGCTATTTCTATGCCAACGCCCATCTGAATTGGCAACGTGGCTTTGAAGAACTCGACAATGGCGAGGTGTCGCCATCACGCCATGTAGCACCCTTGTATGGTCGCGTAGCGTTGGGATTCGACAACTCAAAGCTATGCGTTGAGGCTTATACCGCTTTTCAAGGTGAATGCAATGTTGCTTCAATGCCCGAGGAAGAGAAAGAAAAAACAGAAATCTATGCTCTCGATGCCGACGGCAATGCCTACTCCCCGGCATGGATAACTCTCAACTTGCGCGTGTCGTACAAAGTGCTTAAAGGACTTTCCTTGAACGCAACACTGGAAAATATCACCGACCTGCGTTACCGTCCCTACAGCTGCGGCATCAGTGCCCCCGGCAGAAACGTTACGATGAGTTTGACGTATAATTTATGATGCTATATGAAAGGTCAATAGTATTCTTTTCAATTTTTAAAAGTATAATAAAAAACAAAGTCTTACAATAAAATTTCTTTTTATCATTGTATCTTATTACTTTTGCTATAAAGTATAAGCTATGTAATGAGGCTTATATGAAATAAATGTATGTAGAATTATGTAATCTTTTATATCATAAATTTTATATATACAATTTGAAAGAATCTTTATTCCTGCGCATATATGTCTCTTTGGGATAAAATTAAAGAATCAATAAGTATTGTTGACAGACATTCTTTTTTGCAAAGAGAAGAATCACGAAATTCTTCTCGATACGCATTTGTGGATATAGAGGTAGGTCTGAAGGATGGTAAGATTCATGATATAGGTGCATTAAGGTGGGATAGGGCTGTGTTTCATTCGAATAACAAACCAGGATTATTTGAGTTTTTAAATGGTGTGGATTTTGTTTGTGGACACAATATAATTCATCACGATGCAAAATATCTTTTTGGGAAAGAAAATTGTCGTTGGGGGATAGTAGATACGCTATATATGTCTCCATTATTATTTCCGGAAAAACCTTATCATCGTCTTGTTAAGGATGATAAACTGATAAGCGAACAGATTAACAATCCTGTAAATGATTGTGAAAAAGCTTTGGACTTATTAATGGATGAAGTTGCTCGTTGGAGTGGTTTATCAGAAGAGAAAAAGACAATTTTTGCGACACTGTTAAGTGGAATTCCTGAATTTGATGGTTTTCTTGAATTTGTAAACGCAAAAGTCGAGAAAAAAAGTGTTCTTTCTAACATAATACGTTCTGCATACAGCGGCAGAATATGTGAGCATGCTGATATTGAACATATAGTAATTAACTATCCATGTGAATTAGCATATGCTTTAGCATTGGTAGATACAACAGATTATCGTTCAATAACGCCTGCCTGGGTGCTACGTAACTACCCAAATGTGGAGTATGTTATTAGACTTTTAAGGCAAACCAGATGCAAAAGCGGTTGTGGGTATTGCTATAAAGCATTTGATGCTAATTATAACTTAAAACACTTCTTTGGGTATGACCACTTTCGTACATATGGTGGAGAATCTTTGCAGGAAAATGCTGTGTATGCGGCTGTTGAAGGAAAGTCTTTGCTCGCGATATTTCCTACAGGTGGAGGTAAGTCTTTGACTTTTCAGTTACCAGCGTTGATGGAAGGGCGTGCTGTGCATGGGCTTACGGTTGTAATATCTCCATTACAATCTTTGATGAAAGACCAGGTTGATAATCTTGCAGAGCGAGGTATTACGGATGCTGTTACCATAAACGGATTGCTTGATCCTATTAGTCGCTCTCTTGCAATTCAGCGTGTTATGGATGGAAATGCATCGTTGCTGTATATTGCTCCAGAGATGTTGCGTTCAAAAACCATTGAGAAAATATTATTGGCTCGTAATGTAGTGCGTTTTGTTGTTGATGAAGCTCATTGCTTTTCGTCTTGGGGACAAGATTTTCGCGTAGATTATTTGTATATCGGCAAATTTATTAGTGAGTATCAAAAAAAGAAAGGTTGCAAATCAGCAATACCTGTTTCGTGTTTTACGGCGACGGCAAAACAAAAGGTTATACAAGATATATGCGATTACTTTAAGCGGACACTTGAACTTGATTTCCAATTATTTGCTTCAACAAATTCTCGAACTAACCTTCGTTACTCTGTCATACATGCAGATACAGATGAGGAAAAATATACGATGTTGCGTTCACTGATAGCTGAATCATCTTGTCCGACAATTGTATATGTGTCTAGAACAAAACGAACTAAGTTATTGGCTGATAAACTTACTCGCGACGGATATAGGGCTTTGCCGTTTAATGGACAGATGGATGCTGATGATAAAGTAGCCAATCAGGATGCTTTTATGGCAGATCAGGTGCGTATTATTGTTGCTACTTCTGCTTTTGGAATGGGAGTCGATAAAAGCGATGTTGGCTTAGTCGTACACTATGATATTTCTGATTCTTTGGAGAATTATGTACAAGAGGCAGGACGTGCAGGTCGTAATCCCCATCTCAATGCCCGATGCTTCGTTCTTTATAGCGATTCAGACCTAGATAAGCATTTTATATTGCTAAATCAGACTAAACTAAGTATAAGTGAAATTCAGCAGGTATGGAAGGCTGTAAAAGATATGACAAAACAGCGAATGAGAGTTTGTTGTTCTGCATTGGAAATTGCAAGAAAAGCCGGTTGGGATGACTCTGTGTCTGATATCGAAACGCGTGTGCGAACAGCTCTTGCCACTCTTGAACAAGCCGGTTATTTGGAACGTGGTAATAATATACCTCATGTTTATGCAACAGGAATCACTGTGAAAAATCTCGATGAAGCGCGTAAACGTATTACAGAGTCCATGTTGTTTGAAAAGGATGACATAGAGAAGACTGTGCGTATTATAAAATCTTTGATTTCGCAAAAATATATAGCTAAAGCGCAGGATGATATGGCGGAATCTCGCGTAGATTATTTGGCTGATATTCTTGGTATGAACAAGAGCGAGGTGATTTCTGCTGTTGAACGCATGCGCCAAGAAGGTATATTAGCTGACTCCAAAGATATTACCGCATATTTGAATGATGTCGGTGAATCTGAAAACAGGTCACGGCGTTTATTGGAAAGGTTTATTAAATTAGAAAGGTATATACTTGGCAAAATACCTGATGATGTCTTAAAGATTTCGTGTAAACAATTGAATGATAATGCACAGACGAATGGTATTGTTACAGCAACAGAGAAGGATATCCGCACTTTGCTATATTTCCTTGCAGTGAAGGGATATGCCAGAAAAAGAGAAGATGCTGCCCATAATTTGGAGCTTGCTCTATTGGCGGACGTGGAATCTACTATAAAACGTTTTGAAAGACGTCAAGAGATTTGCTGTTTTGCTATAGAGTGGCTATTCAAGCAAGCGGTAATTATTTCCGGAGGAACAAGTAAGAATGATGTGCAGTTCTCTGTTGTAGAGTTACTGAATGATATAAGGTCTAATAATGGTAATCTATTCGAAACATTAAAGGATGTACGCCTGGAGGAAGTTGAGGAGGCTTTGTTGTATCTCTCTAAAATAGGTGCTCTAAAACTTGAAGGTGGTTTTCTAGTGCTTTATAATGCAATGGACATACGTCGTATCAAGGATAACAAGTTGCGTTATAAACAGGAAGATTATCGTATGATGAATGAATTTTACAAACAGAAAATTCAGCAGGTTCATATTGTTGGTGAGTATGCCAATTTGATGGTTCGAGATTATAATGCTGCTTTACAATACGTTCAGGATTATTTCCAAATGGATTACAAACGTTTTGTGACTAAATATTTCAAAGGCGAACGTCTGCGAGAAATAGAGCGCAATATAACACCTGAAAAATATGAACAACTTTTCGGGGCACTCTCTGACAAGCAGATGGAGATTATAACAGATAAGGAATCACGTTGTATTGTGGTTGCGGCTGGTCCAGGCAGTGGAAAAACAAGAGTTCTTGTACACAAGTTGGCATCTTTGCTCTTACTTGAAGATGTTAAGCATGAGCAGTTGTTGATGCTTACTTTCTCGCGTGCCGCTGCTACGGAGTTTAAGCAACGATTGATGGGGTTAATTGGTAATGCGGCACATTTTGTCGAGATAAAGACGTTCCATTCTTATTGTTTTGATTTACTTGGTAAAATAGGCAATCTTGATGATGCAAAAGATGTCGTATCACGTGCGGCGCAAATGATAAATGAAGGCGAAGTAGAGCCTAATCGCATAGCAAAAACAGTTCTTGTGATTGATGAAGCTCAGGATATGAGTTCAAAAGAATACGCATTAGTACATGCACTTATGAAAGCAAATGAAGAAATGCGTGTGATAGCTGTTGGTGACGATGATCAGAATATATATGAGTTTCGAGGTTCAGATTCTGCTTACATGGCTCAATTACTAGAGTCCTTTGATGGAAGATTTGTTGAAATGACTGACAACTATCGTAGTTCAAAGAATATAGTAAGGTTTGCCAATGCTTTTGTGAGTAAAATAAAGGGAAGAATGAAAAGTTCTCCGATTAAATCTGTCAATAAAAGTGAAGGTCTGGTAAACGTAACATTTCATACATCTGATTTTATGTATCAATCGCTTGTGAATGAACTTATCAGCCATCGCGAAGTTGGTACTAAGTGTGTCTTGACTTACACAAATGAGGAGGCTGCAATTATGGTGGCACTTCTGAGAAAGTATGGCTTGAATAGTAAATTGGTTCAAAGTATGGATGGCTTTCGTTTCTGGAATATGGCAGAAGTGCGTATGTTCCTGAAATATATTGAGGCTGGTACACGAACGCCACTTATTGCGGACGAAGTATGGGAGGAATCGAAACGAAAAACTTACTCTTTGTATGCAGACTCATCTAGTCTTTGTTATCTGCAACGATGTGTCCAATTGTTTGAAGAAACAAACAAAGCAAAGTACTTTACTGATTTTAAAGAATTTATTTTTGAATCATCTGTTGAGGATTTCTGTGATTTGCAGAATGCAGATGTGGTTGTTTCCACTATTCATAAATCGAAGGGAATGGAGTATGATGACGTTTATATGCTTGTCTCTGAACCTCAATATATTACAGATGATCTTCTCCGTCGTTATTATGTAGGTATAACTCGTGCCAAGCAACGACTTTTTATACATACAAAGAGTCCTATTTTTGATTTGCCGGAAATTAACCGAAAGATAGTTGATCAAAATCAATACGGAATGCCCGATGAAATTGTACTTCAACTTTCTCATAAGGATGTGAATCTTGGCTATTTCAAGTCACTTAAGAAAGAAGTGCTTACGTTAAGGTCTGGACAGGAACTGTATTTTAGAAATAACTATTTATGTGATGTGATAACGAACAGACAAGTTTGCCAACTATCACATAAAATACAAGGAGAACTTTCTCAATGGGGTGAGAAAGGGTATTTTGTTTCTTCTGCATCTATACGTTTTATAGTTGCATGGAAACCTAAGGATGCACCTAAAGAAGAAAAGGAACATGCTGTATTGCTGGTGAATTTGATATTGAATAAACAACTTTAGTTAAGTAAAACGAGATACACGATTTAAATTACTATATGAAAAAGATTCTTGTAACCGGTGCAAGCGGTTTTGTGGGTAGTCGTTTTATAGCACGTTGGCGCAGTGAATATAATATTCTCGCACCTACTCATGCTGAACTTGATATTACCGATTACGCATCGGTGAGCAGTTATTTTGTGCAGAATTCTCCCGATGTGGTTGTGCATCTTGCTGCCTTGTCAAATACGTGGTACTGCGAACAGCACGAGCAGGAGAGTTATCGTGTGAATGTGGAGGGTGCGTGCAATATTGCCCGTGCTGCGGCGATGTGTGGTGCAAAGCTGATATTCTTTTCGAGTGACCAAATCTACAACGGTAATCTTGAAAGTGGCTTGCTGTCCGAAGATGTAACGGTAGCTCCCGAAAATGTATATGGCAGGCATAAGTTGGAGGCTGAGGAACGTGTTCTTGCATTCTGCCCGGGTGCCGTTGTTCTGCGTGCCACATGGATGTATGACAGAGTACGCGAAGGTATGCCATCGCATGCAAATTTTGTCATCAATATATCAAAAGCTGTAAAGGAACGTATTCCTCTTGTGTTTCCTGTACATGAGTACAGGGGAATAACTTGGGTGCGCGAGGTGGTGGAATTCCTGCCACAGACATTCAACTTGCCGATGGGTGTATATAATTATGGTGCGGAGAACGATATGAACACCTATGAGACTGCATGTTGCTATTGCGAGATGCTTGTGGGATTGCATGCCGGCCCGTTGTTGCAGCCTGACTATGACCGTTATCCCGAACATGAACGTAATATTTCAATATCCACTGACAAGATATTCCGTGCATCGGGCGGTGCAATATGTTTCAGCAGTACTATATCGGGGCTTAGGCTTTTTGTAGAGATAGGTAATGAATGCTGATAAACAATCAAGGGTGTCGCGTGCGACACCCTTGATTGTTTATCAATATCTGTTTTACCAGAACTTGTTATGTTCTGCGCTGTATTCAAACCCCACGGCACGGAGTTTCTCTTCGAGTTCGTTGCGGTCAACGTCAAGGTCGGCGCATAGCTCGTCGAGTGATTCGTAACGGTCACGCAAATACATATTTACGGTGCTGAACAGCATCATCGGGTCTTTTGGCAGTTGGTCCATAATCTGTTATTTTAAGGTTAGTTCTCTGTATCTTCGTTTGGCTCAAAGATATTCATTTCTTCGTTGTATATCTCGCTTCTCATGCCAAGATAGTTCATGACGCTGTGGAATACATAGTATTGTTCCACCTCGTCAAAATCTTTCATGCCGGTGTTCTTGTCGTTCTGCCATACAATGAACGGTATCTCGAACTGCTCTTTTGGAGCAATATTCTTTGGCATGCCGTGCATGAAAAGGTTGTCCTCGCCAAGCGATTCGCCGTGGTCCGATACGAACATCATGCAACAACGGCGGTCGGTAATCTCTTTCAATATTTCTATTACCGAGTGTACGATGTAGTCGGTGTAAAGGATTGTATTGTCGTATGCGTTCAGCAGTTCCTGCTTGTCGGCTGTTGAAATCTCAACCGTTTGACAGACTGGTTTGAATGTTTCAAACTCCGCCGGGTATTTCTGATTGTATGTAGGTCCGTGGCTTGTGCTCAGGTGCAATATTATGAGCAGTTTGTTATTGTCGCTTGCATTTATTTCATCTTTCAAACCTGCGAGCAAAAGTCCGTCGTATCTTGCGTCAGCATCAGGGTATTTCTCTGCCAATCCACGGTGGGTTATGTATTTCTCGATGTGCAAAGGCGGTTGTCCCCAGTTGTATGAACGCCAAATGACATCTGCACCGTTGCGGTATAAATAGTTTGGCAGAATCTCATACAGTTTTCCTGTCTCCTTATGGTCGAGAATGGCTTTTACAGCGGCAGTTGTATATGTGGCAGCCGAGTTGGCAATATATGTCTTTACGCTGTCGCCTGCAAGCAACGGATTGGTGTCGCGCTCGTAGCCATAAAGCGAAAAGTTCTGTCGTCGTGCCGACTCGCCAATGATAAGTACACATACATCCTTGCTGTCGTTGGTGATTGTTGCATCGGGCAAAAGTATCTCCTTCTGGTTGCGTTTCTTTACCTTGTTGTAGTAACGTATTGAATTTACCGTGTATGACCATGGCATAAGGAGGCTGCCCAGCTGTGTGGAGTTGTTGTCAATCCATAGTGTGTTGCGCATATTGGCAAGTACAACAAGGGCGATAATCAGCAATGATGTGCCGATGTTCTTCAAGAAACTCTTGAATGTGTTATAATCGGTTCTTTTTGCAAACAGGTATATACATGGTGGAATACCGAGGAACAGGATGTACAGCACCGCAGAGAGTGAGAAAAATCCTTCAGCTTCGGAGAAACGTGTATTGAATACGTTTCCCATCATCATATCGGTAATAAGCACTTCGTATGTGTTTATGAAGTACAGGCTGATGGCATCGGCAATGAAAGTAAAGGCGATTATAATCTTGCCTACAAAGCGTCCGAGCCACAACAACAGATAATAGAAGAAATAGTTAACGGCAAGCATAAGTATTGCTACACTTGCAAAAATCAGTATTCCGTTCCATCCACTTTCAATGTTGTCGAGTACCGCCTTGAATGCCGGAATATGAAAGGCGAGTGTAGTGAAAATGCTGAGTACAAGGCTTGTGCCTTTTATGCCTTTGGGCTTTCTTAGAAAATCGAGTTTCATATTTGTTTTGTAACTTTGTTTTATTGTTTATCTCCTTATTACTTTACACAGCAACGCGAAAAGCAATGCGAGCAATCCCAACAATGCTGTATTGAAAAGTATTGTCAATACTATGTTTACGCTGTATGACGGAACTTTTTTTGGGCTGTCCGATATTTTTGCATCGTAGCGTGCAAAGGGGTTGGAATATATTACCTCGCCACCGGGGAGATATGCTGTAAAGCGTGCATAGCTGTCACCGGGTTGAATGGTATATTCGGCATATGAAGTATCTTTTTTAAGCAAAAGAGTGGAGTGGTTCTGCCCGAAAACCTTAATGCTGTCGGCTGTTGCAGAAAGGGAGATGAATATTGTGCTGTCTCTCAAACCTATGTTTTCTATGCGTGGCAAGTCAAGGTTTTTATCGGTCTTTATCTCCCAATCGCCATTGCCGTAGTCGGGTATTCTCATAGAGTAGTAGCAACCATCGAGCAGACAATCTTTTATATCCTCGTATGTTGCCGAAGGTGTGCATAGGAAATTGCATCTGCGAGCAATTTTTGTGGTTCTGTCAGGGTAGTGCAAATCGTCGTTGGCAAGCCCGAAACTATAATGCCCGGCACTCAAAGCCCAATCCCAGAATTCATTTTCGGTGCTTTTGCCACAGTCAAGCTCCATTATGTCATATCCGCATATTTTTTCCATGTGGCTTTTTGAAGTGCCTGTGGTGCGCAACGGGTGGTTGTATTGTATAATGTCACTCTCCTTGCCAAGCAACCATAGCTGAAACTGTTTCTGCGAAGCAAGCAAAGGTAGCAAATTGTCGAAACGGTTTACTTCCTTGCTGCCGAATACCAATTTGTGATATTTGAATAGATTGTAACCATGCTCATATACATTTACCTGCAAGGTGCTGTCGAAAGGATGGGTCGTCAGCTCATTGTGATTGGAAAATGTCACAATGTCATAGCCTAACTTGTCAAGGAATTCGTAAACCTCTGCAGGCCAATACTCGCATTCGTTAAAAATGCCCTTTACACGGGTATGCACATGGAAATTAGCCTTTTTCCAGCAGTGTGCAGTGTCGATATTTCTGTACGGGTTGAAAATGTCGGGACCACTGAATGGCTCAGGCTTCTCAAAATCGTAAATAGGGCTTACGCTTGTGACTGTTACTGCCATCAATGCAACAAGAATAATAGCAGTGAGAGCTTTAAGTAAAGCACGTAATACCTTTTTTATAAACTTCATATTTCCCTATTTTATGGCAAAAGTACTCCTTATTTTTCTAAAAATGAAAGAACTGTATAAATATTGTTGCCAACTTTATATGTATTTCGCGTCTTGTCGTATCAAATAATTGGTATAAACGTAAAAGTGCAGCCGGTGGATTTTCTTTTTTGAGAATTTGTTCGCTTGTCTTGCATTATTTTATTAATTTTGTGTATCTCATGCCATATAATTATGGAAGACTATAGGGAATATCTCATTGTTTTAAAATGGTGTTTCTGTACCTTAAAACTAAATTTGGAACTTTATGACTATAACAAAAACTGTTGATATAGATGCGAAAGACTTGTAGTGGTTGATAAAGTAATAATTGTAAAGTTTAAGAATAATGGAGCAAGGCATAAATAGATATAAAAATGCGGTTGATGTTATTAAAACCGCAATACTTCAGAGCCAGACAAGAGCTGTTAAAGCTGTGAATCAGGAACAACTGGCTCTGTATTTTGGCATAGGCAGATATGTGTCAGCTAATACCCGAAAGAAAAATTGGGGTAAAGGTGCCATAGAGGCTATAAGTGAGCAATTGCGAAAAGAATTGCCAGGGTTGCGTGGATTTTCTGCAACAAGTATGCGCAACATGCGTACATTCTATGAAGAATGGAAACTGTTGGAAAGCAATTCATCAGTTACGACTGATGAAATTTTGAAAATTCCAGCAAATTCATCAGTTGTAACTGATGAATTTACAAATATTAACAATGCTTCAGCAATTAAGACTGCAGAAATGCAGGGCAATTGTGAAATTTACCAGTTACAATTGGCGAATTTGCCAAACTTTCCATTAAAGGAATTCCTTAGTCTCAGTTTTACTCATCATGTAACAATTCTGACCAAAGCAAAGACGTATGAAGAAAGGATTTTCTATATGAAATATGCTGATGACTATAAGATGACTGTTGAGGATTTGGAAAAGAGCATTAAGCAAGACCTCTATCATCATCAGGAGAAAATGTCCAATAACTTTCTTGCAACTATTCCTGACTACAAACAAGCATATCGTGCCATTCGAATGTTTAAGGACGAATACCTGTTGGACTATATAAATGTTGAAGAGTTGGGTATGCACGATGAAGATGTCGATGAACGTGTGATTGAGAGTAATATAATACATAATATAAAGAACTTCATAATGACCTTTGGTAAGGGTTTTGCTTATTGTGGCAACCAAGTCCATTATGATAAACTGGGACATGATCATTGGATAGATCTTCAGTTCTTTAATCGTGACCTGAACAGAACCGTTGTGTTTGAACTAAAAAGAGGTGATTTCAAAGTTGCTTACCTCGCACAATTGAGTAGTTACTTGCGTATATTAAACGATGATGACCGTCGTAATCACGAAGAAGCCCCTATTGGTATTATTCTTTGTAAGAATGCAGATAAAGCTTATGTAGAATATATTATGCAAGATTTCCGTCAACCGATGGGGGTCGCAACTTATAAGACTGCTGATGAAATGGATCCAGAACTTCTGAAAGTTCTACCTCCAAAGGAAGATTTGCAAAGGGTTTTTGAGGAGAGTAACAAATATAGCATGAAAGAATAATAGAAGTAATTATGATAGATGTATCTAAACTGAAAACAGCTCAAGATTGGATCGAAAAACTTGCTAATGGTATTAATCCATTAACATCAGAACCTGTAAAAGAGGATGATATTGTTAATAATGTACATATTTCACGATGTTTGTTTTTTGTTAGCGAGACATTGGGGAAAGTGGATATTGTTGAGTCTGTATCTAATAAAAAGCGAAGAACTTTTTGGATGTCTGCTAGAGAAACTGAGCAGATTGAAATTTTAGCTCCATGTGGAATCGCTCTATTTACAAAAACAGTTAATGAGCATATTCCTGCGGATATGAAGCCGTTATCTGTAGCTGTGGTAATAAGGTGGTTGCGTAATAATGGGTACTTGTATGAAGTTAGTATTGATGAAAAACATAAAACAAATCTTCCAACAGAAAAAGGTATTCAATTAGGTATTACTGTAAAGGTTCAACAGAATACTGAAGGTAAAGATTTTCAAAAAGTCATTTATAGCATATCGGCTCAAAAATTTTTGCTAACAAACATAGAATCTATTGCAATATCAAGGTAAATCAGTGCTTTGAAGATAACATGAGTATATTAAGAATCTACAATCATCAAGCCCGGTCAAAAATCCTTTTGACCGGGCTTGATGATTGTAAAAGATTATCTATTTGCTTTACTTAACCTCTTCGAACTCAGCGTCCTGAACGTCGCTGTTGTCTTGCTGGTTGTTGCTCTGCTGACCGCCTTGTGCGCCCTGTGCGCCTTGAGCTCCGCTCTGTGCGTACATCTCTGCGCTGGCTGCCTGCCATGCGTTGTTAAGCTCAGCTGTTGCTGCGTCGATGCCTGCGAGGTCCTGTGCTTTGTGTGCCTCTTCGAGCTTCTGTACTGCTGCTTCGATAGGAGCTTTCTTGTCTGCAGGAATCTTGTCACCGAGTTCGTTCAACTGGTTCTTTGTCTGGAACACCATTGAGTCTGCCTGATTGAGCTTGTCAATCTTCTCGCGCTCTTTCTTGTCTGCATCAGCATTTGCCTCTGCCTCCTGTTTCATGCGCTCGATTTCCTCTTTGCTCAAGCCTGATGAAGCCTCGATGCGGATTGCCTGCTCCTTGCCTGTTGCCTTGTCCTTTGCAGAAACTTTAAGGATACCGTTTGCGTCGATGTCGAATGTCACCTCAATCTGTGGAACACCGCGGCGTGCAGGTGCAATACCTGTGAGGT
>JAGBSZ010000023.1 GCA_017631585.1 Bacteroidaceae bacterium | reverse complement strand
ACTTTGCGCTACCATCAAGAATAGGGAATTCCGGACCGTTCACCTGCATAAGACAGTTGTCGATGCCGAGTGCGAACAATGCCGCAAGGGCATGTTCTACGGTGCTTACACGTGCTTCGCCTTTTGTGAGTACTGTACCACGTGTTGTTTCAGTAACATTTTCTGCAACAGCATCAATGATAGGCTCTCCGGGAAGGTCTATTCGTTGTATCTTATAACCGTAGTTTTCCGGAGCCGGATTGAATGTCACGGTAAGGCTCAAGCCTGTATGCAATCCTTTTCCAAAAAGCGAAAAACTTCCGTTCAGTGTCTGTTGTTTGTTCATGAAAATATCATTATTTGTTTTTCAATGTTTCAAGTTCTCTTGTAAGCTCTTTAATCTTCTTCTCGAGTTCAGGCAATCTCTTTAAATAAGCAGTAGCTCTTATGTACTCTTTGGCATCCATAGCCGGTGAACCAAGAAGTCTTTCACCGCCTTTGCGGTTACCTATAGTTCCGCATTGCGGACCAATAGTAGTGCGATCACCGATTATGCTGTGTCCTGAGATACCTGCCTGTCCGCCGCAGATACACCATTCACCCATTTTGGTGGTTCCTGCAACCGCTACCTGCGCTGCCATTGCTGTATGGCTGCCAATTTCGCAGTTGTGGGCAATCTGTATGAGGTTGTCAAGTTTTACTCCGCTGTGTATTGTTGTTGCACCCATTGTTGCGCAGTCGATACAGGTGTTAGCACCTACCTCAACGTTATCCTCTATGACAACAATTCCCATCTGAGGAATCTTCTCATATCCGTCTGCAGTGGGGGCGAACCCGAATCCGTCAGCACCAATCACGCAACCACTATGCAATATGCAGTTGTTGCCTATGCGGCAATCGTTGTAAACAGATACGTTGGCGTAGATGATACAGTTGTTTCCAATGCGTACTCCGTCACCAACAGATACACCGTTGTGAATGTAGCAATTATCGCCAATTTCGCATCCGTCACCTATAACGGCAAATGGCGCGATGTAGCAGTTGTTGCCAATCTTTGCTGTTGGAGCAATGGATGCAAGTGAACTTATTCCCTGTTTTTTTGGCTTGCTTGCCTCGTACATTGTCATCAGCTTGGCAAGGCTTTCGTATGCATTGTCAACCTTAATCAATGTTGTCTCAATCTCCTTTTCAGGAGTGAAGTCGCGATTTACCAATACTGCCGATGAACGGGTAGTATAAATATAATCGGTATATTTGGGGTTGGCAAGGAATGACAATGCTCCCGGTACACCTTCCTCTATCTTTGCGAATGTGTATATTTCGGCATTTTCATTACCGATAACCTCTCCCCCTACAAATGAGGCAATCTGTTTAACTGTGAATATCATAGTATCAGGATATTGCTTTGTTATTCTGTTTGCGAAGATAATGCTTACGTACAAACAAAAGTTGTTGTTTTGTTTATTTAAATATCAAGTATGTGTATTATATAATACCCTTTGCTTTCAATTCAGCTTCCATCTGCATCTGGTAGTCGTGCGCTTTTTCTGCGGCAACTGTTGCAAAGTTCTCGCTGTTGTCTGCAAAGATGATTGCACGGCTCGCGTTTACAAGCAGACCGCAGTCGTCGTTCATACCATATTTGCAAACCTCCTCGAGCGAGCCACCCTGTGCGCCTACACCGGGAACAAGCAAGAAGTGGTTGGGAACAATGCGACGTACATTCTCGAACGATTTGCCTTGTGTTGCACCGACAACATACATCATGTTCTCGTCGCTTCCCCATTTCTGTGAAGTCTCAAGAACCTTCTCGAACAACATTGTTCCGTTCTCGTCCTTTGTCAACTGAAAATCGTGTGAGCCTGGGTTTGATGTAAGTGCGAGTACAATCACCCAACTGCCTTCGTATGCAAGGAAAGGCTTCACACTGTCTTCGCCCATGTAGGGTGCAACGGTGATGGAGTCAACCTTCATCTCCTCAAAGAAAGAACGTGCGTAGAGTGATGATGTGTTGCCAATATCACCACGCTTTGCATCTGCAATGATGAAGATTTCGGGATAGTTCTCTTTTATGTAGTTTACAGTCTTTTCAAAACTTATCCAACCCTTTACACCGCATGCCTCATAGAATGCAAGGTTGGGCTTGTATGCCACAGTGTATGGTGCTGTTGCGTCAATTATAGCCTTGTTGAACTCGAAAACAGCATCTTCGTTGTTCTGCAAATGTGCAGGCAACTTCTTTATGTCGCTGTCGAGACCTACACAAAGGAATGAACGCTTCTCTTTAATTTGCTTAATAAGTTCTTGTCTGTTCATGATATATCTGTTTTTATAATTCCTGTTCTTTCATTCTTTCCGCATTCTCGGCTATTATAAGGTGGTCGATACAATCCTGTATGTCACCGTTTACAAAAGCCGAAAGGTTGTATATCGTATAATTTATACGGTGGTCGGTGATACGTCCTTGCGGATAGTTGTATGTTCGTATCTTTGCCGAACGGTCACCGGTTGATACCATTGTCTTGCGCTTGTTGGCAATATCATCGGCATAACGCTGGTGTTCTCTGTCATATATTAATGTACGCAGGCGCGCGAGAGCGCGTTCCTTGTTCTTTGGCTGGTCACGTGTTTCGGTACACTCTATAAGTATCTCCTCAACCTGGTTTGTTTCGGGGTTTAGCCAGGGATATCTCAAACGCACACCTGATTCAACTTTGTTTACGTTCTGTCCTCCGGCACCGCTTGAACGGAAAGTATCCCACTTTATGGCACTTTCGGTTATCTCTACATCAAATGCTTCCGCTTCGGGTAACACAGCCACTGATGCAGCAGATGTGTGGACGCGACCTTGTGTCTCTGTTGCAGGCACGCGTTGTACGCGATGTACGCCCGATTCGTATTTCAATGTTCCGTAAACCTTCTCTCCCGTTACAGTGCAGATAATCTCCTTGTAACCGCCTGATGTTCCTTCGCTGCAACTCGATACCTCTAATCTCCAGCCCTTGCTTTCGCAATATTTGCTGTACATACGGAAAAGGTCACCGGCGAATATAGCAGCTTCGTCACCACCTGTTCCTCCTCTGATTTCAAGAATGGCATTCTTGTCGTCCTGAGGGTCAGCCGGTATGAGCAGAAGCTTTATCTCCTCTTCGGTTTTTGGTATTTCCGTTTCGCACATGTCAATCTCCTCGCGTGCCATTTCGCGCAACTCGGCGTCATTCTCGTTTGCGAGAAGGTCCTTGGCTTCGGACAGCGATGTCAACAGTTGTATATAGCGCTTGCGTGCATCAAGAATCTGCTCCAACTCGCGATACTCCTTGTTTAGCCTTACATAACGCTTCATGTCGGCAACGACAGCCGGGTCGGTTATCAATGTCGAGACTTCCTGAAAGCGTGCTTCAAGGTCGTTGAGTTTTGTCAATAGCGAGTTGTTCTCCATCTCTTTGCGTAAATCAGTATTTGAAAGTACCGTAAGGGCTTTCAATGATAAGTTCGTTTTTCTCTGCTGCTTCAACGCGACCGATAATCTGCGCATCAACACCAAAGCTTTTGCTTATGGCAATAATCTCTTCGGCAAACTCCGGTTTTACATATACCTCAAGACGGTGTCCCATGTTGAACACCTTGTACATTTCTGCCCAATCTGTTCCGCTCTGTTCCTTGATGGTCTTGAAGAGTGGTGGGATGGGGAAGAGGTTGTCCTTGATGACTCTCTTGTTCTCGACAAAGTGCATAACCTTTGTCTGCGCACCGCCTGAGCAGTGTACCATACCGTGAATTTCGGGGCGCAATGCATCAAGCATTTTCTTTACGATTGGTGCGTATGTACGTGTCGGAGAGAGTACGAGCTTTCCTGCGTCGAGTGGAGAATCCTCAATCTTGTCGGTTAGTTTCAATCCGCCTGAATATGTCAGCTCCTCGGGAACGGCGCAATCGTAACTCTCGGGATATTTCTCGGCAAGATACTTGCTGAACACGTCGTGGCGTGCAGAGGTCAAGCCGTTGCTTCCCATACCGCCGTTGTACTCTTTTTCGTATGTTGCCTGTCCGTATGATGCCATACCTACAATAACATCGCCTGCAGCAATGTTGGCATTGTCGATTACATCACTGCGCTTCATGCGGCATGTTACGGTGCTGTCAACAATAATGGTGCGTACAAGGTCGCCCACATCGGCAGTTTCACCGCCTGTTGCATAAACACCTACACCCATTTCGCGCAATTCGGCAAGCAGCTCGTCTGTTCCATTGATTATGGCTGAAATCACTTCACCCGGAACAAGCAACTTGTTACGTCCGATTGTTGATGAAACAAGAATGTTGTCTGTTGCACCAACGCAGAGAAGGTCGTCTATATTCATAATTAAAGCGTCCTGAGCTATGCCTTTCCATACGCTCAAGTCGCCTGTTTCTTTCCAATAGAGATATGCCAATGACGATTTTGTTCCGGCACCATCCGCATGCATGATATTGCAATAGTCCGGGTCGCCACCGAGAATGTCCGGGATGATTTTGCAGAATGCTTTTGGATATAATCCTTTGTCAATGTTCTTTATTGCGTTGTGAACATCTTCTTTTGATGCGGAAACACCGCGCATCATGTATCTTTGGTCGCTCATTTGTATGATTGTTTTAAATTGTCCTTTTTTATTTTTGCGAAGATAATATAATCCTTGCGAAACGGCAAATTATAAGGGGTGATTTGTTAGTGTACGGTGAATAAAATCTGTGGTGAAAAGTGTTTTTCTTCTTTTCGTGTTTTCTTCTTTATTTTTAACCGTAAAATTATCTGTTTGTTGCCCTTTTTTTACTATATTTGCGGTAATTTTCCAAAATATGCACTTGAATGTCGTTATTATGTGGTGCGTTTTGCGACTATAGTGAAACGTTGCAATAACATACGGAACTGATAGCTTTTTGAGGAAAGTTTTTTTTAAGATAATCCGCTTATGCGTGTTATCTGTTTTCTGACGGCTGTTGCTGTCGGATTTTTGAGAGTGATTATTTATTAACTTTTAATTTTTTATCTATGTTTGAAGGACATCCTAAAGGTCTATGGGCGTTAGCCCTTGCCAACACCGGTGAGCGTTTCGGTTATTACACCATGTTGGCTGTGTTTGTTATGTTCTTGCAGGCTAATTTCGGCTTTTCATCAGCCGCTGCAGGTACAATCTATTCTTCATTCTTGGGACTTGTTTACTTTATGCCTCTTTTCGGTGGTATTGCTGCCGACAAGTTGGGTTATGGTAAAATGGTAACAATCGGTATTACCATT
>JAGBSZ010000217.1 GCA_017631585.1 Bacteroidaceae bacterium | reverse complement strand
AACGTTGTGCTGGATCTCAACAACCTTACCGTTAGCGGTGCGCATCAGAGTGGTGGTGTGGTCACCATTGCGGAACTCCTTGCACTCCTTGCCGGTCTTTTCCTTTACAAGTTCCTTACCGAAGAAAGGATCTGTATCCATAGCCACCAATGTAGTGAAACGGTCACCACGGTGAATGTTCATACACTGAGCAACGGGGCCAAGGCCGTGAGTAGCGTAGAGGTCGCCACGGTTCTCCTTGTTATATTTCAGACGCCAGTGGAGGTTGTCAACATCGTTGTCAGCAGGATCCTTCCAATATGCATCCCAGAACCACTCGAGGCTGTGGATGTAAGCACCCTCTGCACGGATAATCTCACCGAACACACCGTCCTGAGCCATTGCAAGAGCATTCATTTCATAATCGTCGTAGCAGCAGTTCTCAAGGATGAAGCAGTGACGACGTGTCTGCTCTGAAAGGTCGATAAGGCTCCAGCACTGCTCGAGGTTCATAGCAGAAGGTACCTCGATAGCAGCATGCTTGCCGTTCTCCAAAGCACATTTTGCTACAGGATAGTGGTGATTCCAGTCAGCAGCGATGTAAACGAGATCAACATCGTCGCGCTTGCAAATCTCCTCATAACCTTTAGCACCATAGTAGATGTCGGCAGGAATCAATCCCTGCTCACGCAAGAACTTGTTGCACTCCTCTGCGCGCTCATACTCATAGTCGCAAAGAGCTACGATTTCAACACCGGGGATACGGCAGAAACGGATAACCGCACCGTCACCACGCATACCGAGACCTACGAACGCAACGCGAACAGTCTTGATTGGAGCAACTGCAAGGTTAAGAACGTGCTCCTGACCTGCAGGACGCTCAGGTGTCTCAACAACGATAGTACCCTTGTCCCAATGCCACTTTGTAGATGGAGAAAGTGACTGAGCCTGTGCTGTTGTACCGGCAAATGCCATCACAGCAACGATGGCTGCACTAAAAAATTTCTTAAAGTTCATAATTACAGTTAATTAATTAATATTGATTGTGTTTATCATTATTTCGGGCAACTGCATACGGTTTTAAACGCGCACGCACATTTCATGACTACAAAAATAGCCACAATAATATTATTTCACAATTATTCGGTGCTTTTTTTTGGAACAGAAAACTGTTTATCGCCCAAAAAGCACGAATGCGGCATTTTATTCAAGTGTTGAAAAATCAATTTCGGGTGCCTCTGTTGTATTGCCCTCACGCTCAAAGAAAGTGCCTGACTTCATATACTCGTCAAAGAAGCCACCCATGGTAAGGAAGAAGTTTTCACCTTCTGTACCGCCGTTGTAATCAAGACGCTGTCTATGATAACCTGTTGCATCGCATGTGAAACGTCCCTTTGTAACAGGCAACCATCTGCCATCGGCTGTACGTGCCCACTGGTTTCCATAATAAGCCTTACGATTGATGTAACCCATCACCGGATTGAAATTCTCAAGGAATGAATGCGCATTGGTGTACCATGTAGATATTTTTGGACGACGCCATGATGCTACAAGCACCCATTTATTCTGGTGATTGTCATAGAAGTAGGCTGTATATACAGTGCAACCATTACCGTCGGGCTTTACACCCATGAGGAAACGGCAACGTTCGCCTGCCTTCCAATCATAGTGCATATAGCTCTGACCTCCGGAACCTTCGTTACCAAAATCATTTATCTTCACATTTTCTCCCTTTTTAACGAGCTGTACTCGCAAAGAATCAGGAATTTCTGCAGGATTATCTGTTTCAAACGGACTCCACACCGAGAAGAGTATTCTGTGGGGGTGAGGCGTATTGTTCTGCATTCCGAAGTAACCCTCGCCAAAGCCGCAAGCCATATAATAACTGCTTGGAATATCGCCCTCCTCGGGAACAACAACCTCATTGTAGAACCACTCTACATTCTCGCGTGGAAGAGTGTATCCCATGTGTACCGACGGACCGCGACGTCCAAAGTGAGTGCTGAAATCAGGACCTACATAAACAACCGGGTTCACATCACCATCAACGACAACGGCTGCGACATTACCGAAATCCTCGCCCTTGTTTATCTTGACACCGCGAACATCAACCTTTACATATCCGGGGGTCTTTACCTTGAATGTACCAACCTCCACACGTGTAAGCTCTTCGCTGTCAAGCTGTACTTTCTTCTTTTTTCCAAGGAGAGATACCTCTATCTGAGAATGTCCTTTTGCCTGAAGAGCGATATTCATCTTGCCGCTCTTCTCTGTTCTGAAATAGTAGCTCACAACAGTTCCTGCATCATTCCAGTTGCGTATAGCGCAATTACCTTCATCAATGAAAGCTTTTCCTTCGGAAGCTACTGTTACATACGCGTTACCCGACAAGGCAACAACACTCTCACTCTGTGCCACCGATGACAATGTCGGAAGCAAGGCTACAGCCAAAACTAACTGTAAAAATCTTTTTCTGTTTTTCATCACATATGTATTATAAAATCATTCAACAACTTTACTGTCACCAATCCATTTGCCATAATGGATAAGCTTTTCGGACTTTATAAGCATGCCGTAGCCGTTACGATAACCATCCTTGTAACGTCCATACCACTTATCTCCATTACTCCAGCAATATATGCCATAGCCATGACGACGACCATTGAAAAACTCGCCATAGTACGCATCACCATTGGAATATGCCTCTTTCTTGAAAGAATACGGCGAAGCCTCCCCTTTTTCACCAGTGGCATAGGGATAAGAGAGTTCTATATCACCTTCAGCGGTATGCAAACGCATTATACTGCCTGAATGCAAATCATAGACTACATAATTCTCCTCACCACCGACCTTGGCAATATCTTCAGAAAGCACTATTCCAAAAATCATTTTACCGTTCCGATACTGACCAAATGATTGCGCGCCGGTAGATGAGCTGTAATATCCCCAACCATAAAGAGCATTATCAATCATTGTACCCAAATATCGTCCCTGCGCATTTGATATGAGCTTTGTTTCGGCATATCCGCCCACATAATCACAAAAAACAGCCTGCAACGGTTCACACATCTCATCATACAACACAGATGAGACATTTTGGGCAACAACAGCAAATGGCAGCAAAAATATGCCAAGAAGTATTTTCTTTTTCATCTGTACAAATTGTTTTTGTCTATAAACACCTGCACAGCCGGAACAACCAGTCCTGAGATAGAACAGCCCTTTGCCACAAGCTCACGTATTTGCGTGGAACTTACATCATGCAATTTGGCGGACAACCAGGTTACTCCTGCGGGAAGCTCCGGTTTCAGACTATTTTCGCGTGGATAGACAATTATTTCATACCGCGCAAGTATCTCCTCGTGTCTGTACCAACGGTCGAACTTTTCCCAATTATCTGCACCTATCAACAGCACAAACTCCCTATCCGGGAACGCCTTTTCGAGTGCCGACATTGTATTTATCGTGTATGAAGGGCGAGGCAGAGTGAATTCAAAATCGCTTGCCTTGAATTTTTCATTCTCCTCGATTGCCAGCTGCACCATCTGCATGCGGACGTTCTCATCGCTGAGACGACACGCCTCTTTATGCGGATTTTGGGGTGATACCAAGAACCACACCTCGCCGGCAAGCCCCGAAGCCACCACCTCAGACGCAAGTGACAGATGCCCTACATGAATCGGGTCAAAACTTCCGCCGAATATGACAGTCCTAATCTTCTCCATTAAGAAATTTCTCAACAACAGCAAGGACATCACTCTTTGCTGTCTCAAGATTGTCATTTACAATCACTCTGTCGGCAAACTTGGCAAATGTCATCTCATATTCAGCCTTGCTCACACGACGTTCAATCTCTTCGGGCACAGTATCGCCACGACGTACAAGACGCTCGCGCAACACCTCTATCGAAGGAGCCTGAACAAAGATGAACAATGCGCGTTCACCGTAGTATTTCTTCAGGTTACAGCCACCTTTTACATCAACATCGAACAGAATGTTCTGCTCTTCGAGCTGACGCTCAACCTGCGACTTCAATGTTCCGTAGAATCTGCCGGGATAGACCTCTTCGTACTCAACGAATTCGTCGGCAGCAATACGCGCACGGAACTCATCGGGAGTAAAAAAGAAGTAATCGACACCATGCTGTTCGGCACCACGCGGCGGACGGCTTGTCGCAGAGACAGAAAAACCGAACGAAGAATTGCTGTCCATCAGAAAATGCACCAGGGTTGACTTGCCCGACCCTGACGGTGCAGAGAAAATAACGACCTTTCCTTTGTTCATAATTATTTACATTACATTGAGAACCTGCTCTTTTATCTGCTCGAGTTCATCTTTCATTTTAACTACAATGTTCTGCATCTCAGCATGATTGCTCTTGCTACCAAGAGTGTTTATCTCGCGTCCCATTTCCTGAGCGATGAAACCGAGTTTTTTGCCTTGTCCCTGCCCCTCATTCATTGTCGAGATGAAATAATCGAGATGGTTTGTAAGACGTTGTTTTTCCTCGTTTATATCGAGTTTTTCAATATAAAAAATAAGCTCCTGCTCAAAGCGGTTCTTGTCATAATCCACACCGGCTATCTTTTCAAGAGCATCCTTTATGCGGGCACGGATTTTTTCAACCCTCTCCTTTTCGTATGGCTCAACCGAAGCCAACAAAGAGGATATATTGGAAATCTTGTCGCAAAATTTTCTTGACAAAGCCTCTCCCTCCTGTTTGCGGAAAGCAAGCAAATCGGCAAGAGCATTGTTCACACACTCCATTACAACTTTCCACTCATCATCCGAAACCTCGTAAATCTCCTTGCGTGCAACAACATCGGGCATACGGAGCAATACTTCAAAAAGGTTTTCGGGAACAGCTACACCTGTCTGCTCCGACGCTGCCAGCATCTGACTCACATAAGCCTGCATTACAGCCACATTTATCGATGGCAGCTCTACTTTTTCGTTTTGCTCGACCCAGATAGCCAAATCAACTTTTCCACGTTCAAGAATATTCGATACAAGGGTGCGCACTTCCATTTCGCGACTCTTGTACTGCGGTGCCAGGCGGGCAGACAAATCCATCGCCTTGCCATTGAGCGAACGCACCTCAACACAAATCTTCTTATCTTCCCAAGAAGCCACGGACTTTCCGTAGCCGGTCATTGAATATATCATTTCTACTACGCTAACGGTGTGACAACATCACACCCGAAATTAAACAAAAACATTGGAATCTCTTTATCCAATTTTGCAAAAATAAACATTTATTCGGAAACGAAAGAAAATAAGGCATTATTTTACACAACAAAGAATTAAACTTATTTAAAAAATATTATTTATATAGTATTTGTGACTTTAAATTCTTAATTTTGCATATTGAGCCACTTTATAGACAAGAAAATTCAGAACAAAAAGCAATATGACAACAATCATACTACATATCGAAGCATCAACAGAGACCTGTTCTGTTGCTTTAAGCCAGGACGGACATGTATTTTTCGAGAGAGTCAATCGCGATGAGCGTTCACACGCAAAGGTGCTTGCACCATTCGTTGAGGAGGCATTGAAAAACGCGGACGAGCAGGGTGCAAAAATAAATGCAGTTGCACTGAGTTGCGGCCCCGGTTCATATACAAGCCTGCGAATAGCCTCATCGACAGCAAAAGGGGTATGCTATGGTCGCAACATACCGCTGATAGCAATACCTACAACGGCAATCATGTGCGTCCCCGTACTGTTCAGAGAGGATATACCCGAAGATGCATTGCTCTGCCCTATGATTGACGCACGACGTACCGAGGTTTATGCAACGGTATATGACCGCGCTCTTGGTGTGATAAAGGAGACACACGCCGAGGTGGTGACAGAGGAGAGTTTCAAAGAGTTGCTCGACAGGCAACCCGTGTATTTCTTTGGCAACGGAGCGGAAAAATGCAAGGAGATTATCAAACACCCCAATGCACACTTCCTCAACGAGCACCGCAACCCCATGGCAAAGAATATGATGCCTCTTGCAGAAAGAGCATGGTTTGACGAGAGGTTCGAGGATATCGCCTATTTCGAACCGTTCTACCTGAAAAATTACGTCGCAGCAAAACCGAAAGATTTATTGAAAAGCTAAAAACCGCATACAATCATGATGGAATATAATACCAGACAAAAGAAATTGGCATTGCCGGAATACGGACGTTCTGTTCAGAAGATGGTCGATCACGCTTTGACCATAGAAAACCGCGAGGAACGCCAGAAATGTGCAAACACCATTGTACGCATAATGGCGAGCATGTTTCCAAATACACGCAACCAGCCCGACTACGAGCGCAAACTTTGGGACCACCTTGCAATAATGTCCGATTTCAACCTTGACATCGACTATCCGTTTGAGGTAATCAAGGAAGAGGAGTTCCACACTCCCCCACAAAGAATCCCCTATCAGACAGGCGAGATAAGAAACAGACACTATGGTCGCATTGTGGAGGAGATGATTGCCCATGCATGTACTCTCGAAGATGGTGAAGAGAAAGAGCAACTGATTGAGCTTATCACCATTCAGATGAAGAAGAACTACATCGCTTGGAACAAGGATGGTGTAGAAGACAAGAAAATATTCGAAGACCTGCGCATATACACAAAAGGGGCAATAGACCTGAGCGACAGGGAGATAAAGCTGAATGTGGGCGGAAACAACCAACGCAACAACATGAAGCGCAACAACGGGACAAACAACAAAAAAGGTTTCAAGAGAAAATTCTAATACGACAACAGAATATGGCATCATTCATCATAGAAGGCGGACACAGCCTGCACGGCGAGATAACTCCACAGGGAGCAAAGAATGAGGTGTTGCAGGAGATTTGCGCCACACTGCTGACAAGCGAGAAGGTTACAATAGAGAACATTCCCGACATTGCAGATGTAAACAATCTCATTAACCAGCTTATGAATATGGGAGTTTCGGTAACACGCAATGGCGTGGGATGCTTCACATTTCAAGCAGACAATGTAAATCTCGACTACATCGACAGCGAAGAGTATATCAACGGCTGTTCGCGTCTCAGAGGCTCTGTAATGTTCATAGGTCCGTTGCTGGGACGTTTCGGCAAAGCAACAATGTCTGAGCCGGGAGGTGACAAAATAGGACGCAGACGACTCGACACCCACATAATAGGCTTGCAGAAACTGGGTGCGGAATTCTCCTTTGACATTGAGAAGAGAGTATATCGCATGAACGCGAAAAAGCTGAAAGGCTGTTCCATGCTACTTGACGAGGCTTCGGTAACAGGTACGGCAAACATAATCATGGCAGCCGTGCTTGCAGAAGGAACAACAACCATTTACAATGCGGCGTGCGAACCGTATATACAGCAACTATGCAGGATGCTCAACAAGATGGGTGCAAAAATCTCGGGCATAGCAAGCAATCTCATCACCATTGAGGGTGTAAAGGAACTTGGCGGATGTACACAACGCGCCCTGCCCGACATGATTGAGGTGGGAAGTTTCATAGGCATGGCAGCCATGACAAAAAGTGAACTCACCATCAAGAATGTATCATTCGAGAACCTTGGTGTAATTCCCGACAGTTTCCGCCGTCTTGGCATCAAATTCGAGCAGAAAGGTGACGACATTTACATTCCTGCGCAGGAGCACTACGAAATAGAATCGTTCATCGACGGTTCGATAATGAACATAAGCGATGCTCCATGGCCGGGATTGACTCCCGACCTTTTGAGTGTATTGCTTGTTACAGCCATACAGGCAAAAGGAAGTGTTCTCATACACCAGAAGATGTTCGAAAGCCGTCTGTTCTTTGTTGACAAGCTCATAGACATGGGAGCGCAGATAATACTTTGTGACCCACACCGCGCTGTTGTCATAGGTCACGACAGACAGTTCACACTGAAACCACGTTCAATGAGTTCACCCGATATAAGAGCCGGTATAGCTCTGCTCATTGCAGCCATGAGTGCCGACGGCATAAGCCGCATCGACAATATCGAGCAGATTGACAGAGGATACCAGAACCTCGAAGAGAGATTGAACAGCATAGGAGCAAAAATAACACGTTCATAAGGAAATGCTTAGAAAAGAAGACTTTGTTTATTACGGAAAATTCCTGAAGCCCCACGGCACAAAGGGAGAGATTGGCTTGCAAAGCGACGGTTTCACCCTTGACGATGAGTGCGACTTTGTCGCATGCAACATCGACGGCATACTGGTACCCTTCTTTTTTGAAACCATACGACCCAAAAGCGACGACATATCCATTGTAAAGGTTGAGCGCATGGAGAGTGCCGAGGAGGTCCGTTTCCTCACCAACCGCGACGCATACATTCCCAGACAATGGGTTGAGGATAGCGAGGAACTCACATGGAGCTACTTCAAGGGTTTCAAGGCTATCGACAACGCATTGGGAGAGATTGGAGAGATTGTAGATGTTGACGACAACACCATAAACACGCTGTTTGTGGTGGAGAATGGCAACGACGAGATATTGATTCCTGCACAGGAAGAGTTTATCGTAAATATCGACCACGACAACAAAGAGATAATATTTGACCTGCCCGAAGGGCTCGTATCAATGTAATCGGATACCGATGAAAAACAATCAAGAACATAAAAAACGTAAGTTCTTAAAGAAACTGGTCAACAAATACCGTTTCACAATCCTGAATGAGAACAAGCAGGAGGAGAATGCACATCGTTTCTCAATCCGACCTTTGTCGATACTGATGTCACTGATGTTCCTGTTCCTTCTGGTTGTGGTTGTATTGTATCTTATTGTCGTATATACTCCGGTGGGTTCCCTCATTCCGGGATATATAAACAAGCGCACAAAAGAGGAACTGATAAGCAACAACATACGGATAGACTCACTGACATACGAGGTTGCCAAGCAGGACAGATATATTGCGAATGTAAGAGCCATCATCAATGGTGATGTTTCGTTGGACTCCATAAAGAATTCGCCACAGCACATGACTATAGACAGCATTGATGTCGAAAGCAGCGGCATTGAAAAGGAGTTCGCCAAAGAGTGGGAAGAGAGGGAACAGTATAACCTGACTTCACAGGCGACAAATGTAAACGAGATACAGTCCCTGAATCTTTTCCGTCCGGCTCAAGGCGAGATTGTAAGAGCATTCGACATAAACGAAGGACACTACGGAGTTGATATTGCCGAAGTTCCCGACGAGAGCATTCGCGCAGTCCACGACGGCACGGTTGTGATGAGTGACTTCACCGCAAATGACGGTCACACAATCGTTATACAACACCGCGAGAATCTGATTTCAGTGTATCGTAACTGCTACCGTCTGATGAAGAACATCGGTGACAAGGTTGTCAAAGGTGAAGCTATAGGCACATTCAGCAACAGAAAAGGTGAAAAGAATAAGAAGAGTGACAAACGTTTTCTTCATTTTGAGATATGGCACAGAGGAAAACCTCTTGACCCCAACACATACATAGCATTCTAAAAAACATTATATGGAAACCGCAAGAAAAAGACAGATTGCGATATTAGGCTCTACCGGCTCGATAGGCACACAGACGCTGCAGGTTGTCGAAGAACATCCCGAATGTTTCGAGGTGTATGCCATAACAGCCAACACAAGAGTGGATGAACTTATTGCACAAGCACGCAAATTCATGCCGGAGGCAGTTGTAATTGCCGACGAAACAAAATACGAGAGACTAAAAGAGGCGTTGGACGACCTGCCGATAAAGGTATATGCCGGATATGAATCGATATGCCAGATTGTTGAATCGGCACCGATTGATATTGTGGTGACTGCCATGGTCGGCTTTTCGGGCTTACGCCCCACAATCAACGCCATTAAGGCAGGCAAGGCAATAGCTCTTGCAAACAAGGAGACAATGGTTGTTGCCGGAGAGCTTATCAATGCTCTGGCCATTGAACACAAGACACCGATATTGCCGGTTGATTCGGAGCATTCTGCCATATTCCAATGCCTTGCCGGAGAGATGCACAACAAGGTGGAAAAGCTTATACTCACTGCATCGGGCGGTCCTTTCCGTACATTCACAAAAGAGCAGCTGGAACATGTTACCAAAGAGCAGGCACTTAAGCACCCCAACTGGAGCATGGGAGCAAAAATTACAATAGATTCTGCATCCATGATGAACAAGGGTTTTGAAGTGATGGAGGCAAAATGGCTGTTTGGTGTGGGTGCACAGGATATTGAGGTTGTCGTACATCCGCAATCAGTCATACACTCCATGGTGCAGTTCGAGGATGGAGCCATAAAGGCACAGCTTGGCACTCCCGATATGCGTCTGCCGATAATGTACGCTCTCACATACCCTTCACGTCTGCCGTCATCATTCGGACGACTTGACTGGAGCAGCATAAAGGAGTTTACATTTGAGAAGCCCAACCTTGAAGTGTTCCCCAACCTGCGTCTTGCCTACGAGGCTCTTGCCAAAGGTGGAAACATTCCATGTGTGGTGAATGCGGCAAATGAGGTTTGTGTTGCAGCATTCCTGAACGACAGAATAAAATTCACAGATATGCCACGTCTGATAGAGAGAGCTATGGACGAGGCTGCATATATTTTGAAACCGACACTTGACGATTATCTTGAGACAGACAAAGAGATACGCAGACAGGTCGAAGAATGGATTAAATAACAAATAAACAATATGGAAATTATTTTAGTACGCGCATTGCAGTTGATAATGGCTCTAAGCCTTTTGGTGTTGATTCACGAGTTCGGACATTTTCTTTTTGCAAGGATATTCAAGGTGAGAGTTGAGAAATTCTACCTTTTCTTCGACTGGAAATTCTCACTCTTCAAATGGAAACCCAAAAACAGTGAAACAGAATATGGTATCGGTTGGGTACCTCTCGGCGGTTATTGCAAGATTTCCGGAATGATTGACGAGTCGATGGATACCGAACAGATGAAGCAACCTGCACAACCATGGGAATACCGTTCAAAGCCGGCTTGGCAACGTCTTCTCATAATTGTAGGCGGTGTGATGTTCAACCTTATCACAGCAATATTCATATACTCTATGGTGTTGTTCGCATGGGGCGAGGACCACACGGACCTGCACTCGATGAAGAACGGTTTTGCATTCAGCGAGACAGCAAAGGAGATTGGATTCCGCAACGGAGACATTATCGTAAAGATGGATGGAGAAGAGGTACACGAACTGTATCATGACAAGGTACGTGCCGCAAACATTTTCCGCAATTTGTGTAATGCAGATGAGGTAACTGTACTTCGCAACAACAAAGAGGTGGTTATTGCAATACCTGACACTCTCGGACTACTGAACATGAACAAAACAGGATTGTTCATGCACGAAAGAATATTGCCTGTCATAGACAGCATTGATGTCAAGGGCGCAGGAGCTGTTGCCGGAATAAAAGAGGGGGACAAGATTGTCACAATCGACGGAAATCCTATAGATACATGGACCGACCTGAGAATTACCCTTGCAGAACTCAAGGAGCAGGGTAAAAACAAATTCGATATCGTGGTGATGCGCGACAGCACAATTCAGTTATCGGTTGCTGTTGACAGCACATTCGTTCTTGGTGTAACACCGGTGATGAACAACTATCCGCTTGTACACACAGACTATGGTTTCTTTGAGTCGTTCCCTGCCGGCATATCATTCGGATTCGATGTATTGCGCGGATATGTGAAAGACTTCAAATATGTATTCTCTGCTGACGGAGCAAAATCGGTTGGTATGTTCGCATCGATAGGCAGTCTTTTCCCATCGACCTGGGACTGGCATGAATTCTGGTTGATGACTGCATTCCTCTCAATAATACTTGCCTTCATGAACATTCTGCCTATCCCTGCACTCGACGGAGGACACGCCTTGTTCCTTGTAACAGAGATGATTACAGGCAAACAGCCAAGCGACAAGTTCCTTGAACGCGCGCAGATGATTGGTATGATACTGATACTGGGACTGTTTGTGCTTGCCACATATAACGACCTTATGAAGTTCGTATTTTAAAGAATGCAGAATATGACAAGATACAATATATTCATCATCATGGTAGCAATGCTTTTTGCAGGTTGCACAGCCTGCAAAAAAGCTGCCACCGGGGATGTCAATGTTATCGCTACGGACAACATTGACAAGAATGCTCCATTCTGGAACAAATTATTGTATCATGCTTCATCCGGCGGAAACAACAATGTATGCCTGTCGCCGCTGAGTGTACAGATGGCAATAGCAATGACAGCCACCGGTGCCGAAGGAGAGACACAAGAGCAGATGTACAGCACCATCGGGAAAGAGATTTGCGAAGAGGCAGAAAGGATTATTTCACGATTCAACGAAGAAAGCACAGAGTGCGAACTCAATCTTGCCAATTCAATATGGATAAACAAGAGGCTGAAAGTAAAAGAGGATTTTATAAACAGCAACAAGAGCATATATAATGCCGAAATAAAAAACATTCCATTTGACAAGAATGCCATTGGCAAAATAAACGGATGGTGCAATGAAAACACGAACGGGAAAATCAATGAGATTATCGACAGGATTGATGCAAACAATATGATGTATCTTATAAATGCTCTCTATTTCAAAGCACCCTGGTGGAATCCGTTCCGTCCGCAGAACACCCAAAAGCAACCGTTTACAACAGCCGACGGCAAGGTGGTGGAAGCGGATATGATGAAACAGTCGTTCAAGACATCGTATTACATCGACGACACGGTGCAGATTGCAACCATGCCGTTCCAGGGTGGGTTTGAAATGATATTCATATTGCCACGCTACAAGAAAGACCTCAATGATGCCATAAGGCATCTCTCTGCACAGTATAAGAGCTGCACAGACAAAATGGAGATATACAAGGTCGATTTTTCTGTACCCAAATTCAAAACAGAATTTTCCATGAACATAAGGGATATTCTCTACAGAATGGGTATGGAGAGAGCATTCGGCAACGAAGCCCAGTTTGGAAAAATATCAGATGAACCTTTATATATCGACGAGGTTATACACAAGACTTTTATAAGCATTGACGAAAGCGGTGCTGAGGCAGCTGCTGTCACTGCCGTATCCATGAGAGCAGGAGCTGTAATGCCACGAGAAGAGAAACGGGCAACAATGACTCTTGACCGCCCTTTCATATATGCCATAAAGGACAAGAAAACAGGTACTATATTCTTTGTGGGAACTGTATGCAACCCAAATAAAAAGTAAACAAATATAAAAACAATATCATGAAACGCTTTACAGTAACACTATTGCTGCTGCTTGTTATAGCAACAGGCTTTTGTAAAAATCCAAAGTACATATTCTATTTCATTGGTGACGGCATGGGACCTTCGCATGTGCGTGGCACAGAACTGTTCCTGAGCGAATTATACGGAAAAGAATACAGAGTTCCTTTTACCGGATTCCCCAATGCAGCCTTTGTAACCACACAATCGGCAAGCAACGGAGTTACAGACTCTGCGGCATCGGGTACAGCTTTGGCTACCGGCTCTAAGGCAAACAACGGCAATATCGGCGTTGACGCAAAAGGTAATGATGTTTATAGCGTTGCCTACAAGGCAAAAGAAGCAGGCATGGCAGTGGGAATTGCGACAACCGTTCCGATAAACCACGCGACACCGGCTGCATTCTATGCTCACAACAAGAGCCGTAACAACTACCACGATATAGCGCAGTGGATGCTTATTGCCGACTATGATTTCTATGCCGGCGGTGATGCCAAATGCACAAACGAACAACGCAATGTGCTATACGGCAAAGCCAAAGAGCAGGGTTACACCATTGCACGCGGATATGGTGACTACCTGACAAAAGCTGATAATGCAAAAAAGATGATGCTGTATCAGAAAAACGTTGCGGAAGAGTTGCCCTACGCCATCGACAACGAATATACAGATGTTGACCTTGATTTGAACAAGATAACAAAAGCAGGTATAGAGTTTCTGTACAACAAGAGCAAGGAAGGATTCTTTATGATGATTGAGGGCGGAAAAATCGACTATGCATCGCACAGCAATGATGCCGCTACAGTATTTTATGAGGTTCAGGCGTTCGGCAATGCCATCGTAACCGCATACGAATTCTATCTTGAACATAAGGACGAAACGCTGATTATCGTTACAGCCGACCACGAGACCGGCGGTCTTGTACTCGGTTACAACGGCAACTATGCTCTATACCTGAAAGAACTTGCCGAACAGAAAGTAAGTGTGAACAAGCTCGAAGCCCTGTTGCGTGCCGAAGAAAAAACCACATGGGGCAAGGTAAACGGAATTGTAAAGGAGAATACAGGTGTTGAGATACGTGAAAAGCACGATGAAAACGAAAGTATTGAGGTTACATCAAACCTTGCAAGAAGAATTGCTGCAGAGGCCATATACGACCTTGACCGCAAGGCTGCGCTTTCATGGGCAAGCGGCAACCATTCGGGCACATACGTTCCATTATATACTATCGGATGCGGTTCAGAGGAGTTTCACGGTGTAATGGACAATACGGATATTCCAAAGACCATAGAAAGGGTTGCCGAACTCAATAAAAAGAGAAAAAAGAGATAAGAAAAACAGGTTTTTAACCGTATAAAAAAGTGTGATATGGCAAAGAAAGGTGGAAAAGGAAAAGGACGCATCAACAAGAACATGCTTGTTGATATGCTTGTGGGGTTGTTCAATCACAACGAAGGCAGAATGTTCAGCCCAAAAGAGATTTTCAAGGAGTTGAACCTGACATCGACATCGGCAAGAACTTTATGTGTACAGATTCTTGACGATATGGTGTTCGACGGATATATTATGGAGCCTGAATTCCGCAAATATATCCTTGCAAACAACATTTCAATGCTCTACGGAACATTCTCGCGCAACAAAGACGGTTACAACGAGTTTTACCCTGAGGATGGCAGTGAGCCGGTACTCATAAGCGAACGCAACTCGGCACATGCCCTGACAGACGATATGGTACGTGTAGCATTGTTCGCACGCCGCAGAGGACGCGGACGCGAAGGAGAAGTGGTGGAGATTGTAAAGCGCAAGCACGATACCTTTGTGGGCGAACTACACGTTGAAAAACATTATGCCTTTCTCATTACAGAGAACCGCATAATGCCGAACGACATTTTCATCCCAAAGGATATGCTGAAAGGCGGAAAGAATGGTGACAAGGCTGTTGTAAAACTGCTCGAATGGCCCATGGAGAGCAAGAACCCGGTAGGAAAGGTTATAGACATCCTTGGCAAGAGCGGAGAGAACGACACTGAGATGAATGCCATTCTTGCTGAATACGGTTTGCCTTATGTATATCCGGCAAGTGTAGAAGAGGCTGCCAACCGCTTAAGCAATGAAATTACAGCCGAAGAGATTGCCAAACGTGCTGATTTCCGCAATGTGACAACATTCACCATAGACCCCGTTGATGCCAAGGACTTTGACGATGCACTATCCATTAGAAAAGCCGGTGAAGGACTATGGGAGATTGGCGTACATATTGCTGACGTATCGCACTACGTGACAGAGGGAAGCATAATAGACAAGGAGGCGTTCAAGCGTGCCACATCAATATATCTTGTCGATCGCACAATTCCTATGCTGCCCGAACACTTGTGCAACTTCCTATGCTCACTGCGCCCTAACGAAGAGAAACTTGCCTACTCGGTAATATTCACAATGAACGAGAAAGCCGAAGTCAAGAAATTCGATATAACACGCGCTGTTATAAAGAGTGACAGACGATTCACATACGAAGAGGTACAAGAGATAATTGAAAAAGGCGAAGGAGAATACTACGAGGAGATTTCTACATTGAACAGACTTGCACAGAAGATGCGCGAAAAGCGTTTCACAGCCGGAGCTATCGACTTTCAGCAGGCACAGGTACATTTCCGCCTTGACGACAACGGCAAGCCGCTGTCGGTATATTTCAGCGAGAGCAACGAATCGCACCAGCTAATCGAAGAGTTCATGTTGCTTGCCAACCGCACCGTTGCAGAGAAGATTGGCAAGAAGACACCCAACAGCACACCCAAGACATTCGTATATCGCATACACGACTTGCCAAACCCCGAAAAACTCGACATGCTGTCAAAATTCGTAACAAAGCTCGGATACAAGATGCGAAGCGGCTCGGGACGTACGACATCGGCAAACGCCCTCAACAACCTGCTGAAAGAGATACACGGAAGCAAGGAACAGAATGTGATAGAACAGATATCACTGCGCACAATGCAGAAGGCACGATACTCCACAGGCAACATAGGACACTATGGTCTTGCATTCAAGTACTACACACACTTTACGTCACCAATACGCCGTTATCCCGACTTGCTTGTACACCGTCTGCTCGACCGCTATCTCACACTCGGAGCACGCTCTGTGAGCCAACCAAAATATGAGGATTTGTGCGAACACTGCTCGGCACAGGAACAGGTGGCAGCAAACGCTGAACGCGCAAGCATCAAGTACAAACAGGTGGAATTCATGAGCGAACACATTGGAGAGGAGTATGATGCCGTAATAAGCGGAGTGACCGAATGGGGACTGTATGCCGAAATCAACGACAATAAATGCGAGGGTATGATACCCATGCGCACGTTACAGGACGACTATTATGAATTCGATGATGCCAACTACTGCATAATCGGTCGTCGTCATCGTCGCAAATTCACAATCGGAGACGCTGTTAGAATACGCATTGTACGCGCCAACCTCGACCGCAAACAGCTCGACTTTGAGATGGTAAGAGAGTGAATTTCGGTTCTATTTCAGAATCGGGTACTAATTTTGAAAAACAATACTACTAACATTTTTTGAGGATGAATAAAAAGATGAAGTTCGAGGCTTGCGCAGCCTGAAAAACCGCAGTTTACTAAATGTAAATGAGGATTTTAAAGGCAAGCTTAACGAAGAAATTCGCTTTTTAGTCATTCTCAACACAGGATATATGAAACTGCTTATTATAGAGGACGACAACTCACTGCGCGAAATTATGCAACGCGCATTGACAACAGAAGGTTATGTTGTTGAAACGGCATCTACATTCTTTGAAGCCGAGGACAAAATAGCAGGATACGAATACGATTGTATCATGCTTGACATTATGTTACCCGACGGAAACGGACTGAAACTGCTTGAACATATAAAATCACTTGGCAAGAACGACAGGGTTATAATAATATCGGCACGCGACTCACTCGATGACAAGATAGAGGGACTGAACCTTGGTGCAGACGACTATCTGCCCAAGCCATTCTACATGGCAGAACTGTCGGCACGCATAAAGAGTGTACTGCGCCGAGGAACAACAGCCGTAAGCAACACTATGAACATAGACAACATATCTCTTGACCTGAACAGTCGCCGTGTTACAATAGCCGGCAAAGAGATAACATTGCTTAAAAAAGAGTTCGACATACTGCTCTACTTTATGCAACGTCCGGGGCATATCATCGACAAGGCTGTTCTTGCCGAAGGCGTGTGGGGCGACCATATCGACATGGCAGACAACTTCCAGTTCGTATATGCACAGATAAAGAACCTTAGAAAAAAACTTACAGAAGCCGGAGCCGACAACAACATAAAGGCAGTGTATGGATTCGGATATAAATTTTGCGAAGCAACAGAATGAAACTTATAACACGCGTTACATTACGACTTGCCATAGTGCTGTTACCCATAATGATTATATGGGGAACGGTATTCTTTTTCTACATGGTTAAAGAGATAAATGACGAAACAGACGACAGCCTTGAGGATTATGCCGAGATGCTGATACGCCGCACCCTTGTCGGCAAGGAGTTGCCACCACCCGGAAACGGAAGCAACAACACATACTCAATAGAGCCATTACCTGACAGTGCCGGAAACGGAGCCACAATAAGTTTCAAGGACCGTCGCATTTATATACATGAGAAGAAGGAGACAGAGCCTGCACGAGAGCTTACGATGACCTTTCTCGACCGCAGGAACAACGCATACAGGCTTGTGGTGTCAACACCCACATTCGAGCGCGAAGACCTGTTAAGAGCCATATTCACACACCTTGTAATATTATATATGCTGTTGATGCTGACAATACTGTTTGTAACAGCATTCATATTCCATTACAGCATGAAACCATTGTACGCATTGCTGAGATGGTTCGACAAATACCAGCCGGGCAACGGAACAGACAATATGCCGGCAGACCACCAGACACAGGAATTCAGAAAACTCACCGAAGCGGCACGCCACACCATAGAACGTGCCGAGAGCTATATGGAACGGCAGAAGCAGTTCATAGGCAACGCCTCGCACGAACTGCAGACACCGCTTGCCATTTTAGGAACACGCATAGAGTGGATGATTGACAATACAACGCTCACTGAAGAACAGTTCGCCGAACTCTCCAAGATGCGCCAGTCACTCCATCGCATGAACCGCCTGAACCGTACACTGTTGCTATTGTCAAAGATAGAAAACAACCAATTCCCCGATAGAGCGGATATTGACCTTGTAGAAATAATAAACAACGAGATTGGCATATACAGCGAGATTTACGGTGACAGCATAAAATGCAGCACAAAATTGCCGGAGAAGTTTATCGTGAGCATGAACGAGTCGCTTGCCACCACCATGATAACCAACCTTATAAAGAATGCATTCCTTCACGCTAGTGAAGAGGGAACAGTTGATATAAGTATAAGGAAAGGTGAACTTGTCATTGCCAACAACGGCAATGAGGCTCTTGATGCGACCCGCCTGTTCGACCGCTTCTACACCAGCGGAAAGAAAGGCTCTACAGGACTTGGACTTGCTTTGGTAAAATCCATTGCCGACAGTTATAGTTTCAAGGTAGAATACTCGTTCAAAGAAAGTAAGCACTTGTTTAAAGTGAGATTCTAAAAATCACAAAAACATAGAGGCAGACCGGCGTGTCTGTCCGAAACATGGCAACATCGGGGCACCAAGCCTGCCAACACTGCCGATTACAAATAATAGCTATATCCAAGCGACGTATGAAGGAACTACAACGTTCCCAACATACGCCACTTAATTTATACTATTCTACTCTATTGGAATCTGAATGATAGACAATCACTGCTCTGGATTGTCCTGATTCCACGCTCCATCAATGTAGCAAGTGCAGAGAGGTCCAGCAATCATGTAGCCTTAGATTTTATATTTTAATTCTTTTGCTTTGCCCCCAAAAAACAGATATAGATATAACTCTACTCACATACGGGACGTACACATAGACCGACGTATCTTTCATAAAAATGTCCCCATCCATAAGTATCACCACTAAAAACAATATATAAAGCATTGTTATTACAATCTGTGTCCAATGAGTTCGACCAATAATAACCACTAAGCCCGATATTGTAGTATTTATCACCGATACGATACCCTACTGCAGGCAAAAAGATACTCTTTCCATTAGGACCAGTAACCTTATATCCGTAAACGCCATTTAACATTGTCCATTCCCAAAAACAATCATTAAGTAGCTCATCCTGCTCAGCGTGCGTCGGCATACGCCAACCACAACCCCACAGAGTAGAAGCAACATCATCAGCGGATTCAAGGGACATTCTATTGTCAACAATACCATAAAGATTGTCTGTACAATACATGGTCAAATAATCCATTCTGTTATCCCACCAGCTATATGAACTCCAAGCGTAATCATCTTTCTCTACTGTCTCGCCCCAAGCATAATAAGTTCCGGTTTCCTCGGGAGAAGTTGCCCCGACATTACAGGAAGCCCATTTGACAGAAAGTCCCAGATCAACCATTTCTGCGGGAGCATTATCGAGTTTCTTAAATTTGGCAATCAATACCATATTTTCTTCTACCAATAAATCATAAGACAAAGATGTACTTACAGGAATATTGCTTCCAGCAAGATACCACCCATAAAACATATAAGTTTCATCAGGAAAGGCAACAGCTGTCACATAACTTCCGGTAGGAGCATCAATTGACATTCCCGAAAAATTTTCAAAAAATGCAACACCTCCTTCTGTCGCAGTCAAGGAAATATTGTAAACTATAGAATCATTCTCTTTCTCCTTGCTACATGACGTGAGCAACAAGGAAAAAATAATAACCATACCAAATAATAAAGAATACTTTTTCATAGATATTGTGTTTATGTTAAATGATTTTCTAAAATATTTTCACTTAATAAAAGAACTACGCTGAAACACTGCAAATGAATTATTCAATCATCGAATCCACTAATTAGACGAATTTTACATTTACTTTGTTACACAACAAAATATTAAAAAACATTAAAGTACACATTTACAATATCTCAAAGAAAGTAAATCAGTGCCGGCAGCAGTTAGTCACGCGAAGTTCATACCGCGCGGGATGCGATCAGCAGAATTTATTTAATATTCGCGACATTTTGGGCAGACCGACGTTGATCTGCCCAAAATGTCGCGGTGTCTTTGTCCAAGTGGGCTACCCCCACCCCTACGGCAAAACAAAAAAAGAAGCCAGGAACATTTAATTTGCCCCAGCCTCTTAATAAAGGTTGTATTTTCCCAAATTATTTTTTCTTGTATATCATCTTTACCGGTTGGTAGCATACATTATTATACTTTTCAAGAACCTCGCCGGTATCGGTGCTTATTACCCACACACTGCCGTTCTTATCCTCTTGATTAGGCTCGTAGAACGCAATATAGGTCTTGCGATGATCCTCGCTTATCTCGATTTCCGTAATAACAGCATCGTCACTCAAGCCTAAATCAAAAGTATCTGCTTTGTTAATCTGCACATTTGAAGTATAATACCAACGACGCACTTTATTACCATCGGCAAACAACAGAGACTGGTATGTTCTGTTGGCAACACATGGGGTATTTTCATCCAATGGAACCTTAGTTCCTATAGTTTTTAAGCCACCATTATCCACAAAAGTCATATATGCTGTATCTTCGACGTAACGCCATGGAAATGTTGGTATCACAAGTTTCTGGGCTGTAAATTTTCCTTGTAGAAGAATAAGTGTCTCTCGTTCACTTGTTTCCACCTGTTCGTTTGTGCAACGTATTTCGGTAAGTGTTATCAATCCTTTTATACCATTAAAGTAATTAAAATAGTTGAATTCAGGATCATCACGCTCCAAAAGGTACTTTTGACCATAGCAATACGGACCATAGCCGTTATATATCAAAGTGGCAGCATTAACTTCTTTATCCCAAAAGAGAATGTTGTAATGTGAATATTCATTATTCTCCACAAAACACGCCTGAGAATATGTTGATTGCATTTTAATTGATTCTAAAACAACCCCTTCTGTTATTTCAAAATCATAGACCTTACCATTATCACAAAGAATAGGATAAGACACACCCTTATAGATTTTCCGAGGAAAAGCTAACTTTACAGGCTTGAAATCATCATATTCAGACACAGTAATCATATCCTCCATAACTAATGTATTCTCGTTGAGATAATAGATTGTAGGCAAGTCACCATTCTCACTACCACCCTGACAGGCAATAATGAGACTACCATTACACTGTACAATATCAGCGACTCCTGAAGCAAAATCCATATTGGGGTTATTGATGGTAAAGCAGTCGCCATCAATAAATGTACCTATTCCTCCTTCAACAATAGGTGCTTGCATGAATGACAACATAGACTTGCCATCTTTGTCCTTACTGATGATTGTCAAGCCCTCTCCGTATGCAGGTATTAAGAATTTAGCAACCAAAGCCACATTTTCGTTAACCGTAAACGTATAAGTACTTTCTGTGCTTATCGGTTCTTCACTATTTCCCAAATACCAACCACTAAAATAATAATCCTCATCAGGAACTGCAACAACGGTTACTTTTGAACCCTTGAAAACTGTTGTAGATAGTTCTTCCTTATCTTCAATATTCACTATACCATTACCATTGCTTGAAACTGATACAGTACAAGAATTTAGCGGTTTAGATGAGGTAGCACCTAATACAGGGCGAACGGATAGACCGAGGCTTCGGTTGCTGCTGTACCAGTCGTAGTAGCAGCCGTAGGCACCGCTGCTGTAGTTACTGGACAACGAACTCGACCAATAGTCGCCGTAGTCGTCTCTGCGGAGGACATCAGTACCGCTGCGGAAACCCGCAGCCGGAAGGAAAATGCTGTTACCATTAGGACCGATTACCTTGTAACCCTTTACGCCATTAAGGGTGGTCCATTCCCAATCGCAGTAATTGAGCAATTCACGTTGTTCATCAGTGGTTGGCATGCGCCAATCACCACCCCATTTTATATGAGCCACATCATCCTCCGGATCAAGAACGGTTTTATTATCAACAGTGCCATAGTAACTGTGTGTGCAATACTTGGTCATTGTATTTTCGCTGCCATTACACCATTTGTAGGTACTCCAATCGTAGTTTGATTTTTCCTCGGTTTCACCCCATGCGTAATAACCGCCGTACTCCTCGGGAGAACTTGCACCAACGTTGCAAGTAGCCCACTTTCTACCACTAGGCAAACCAAGATCGATGGCATTATACTTTGACTCTGTTTCTTGTGAATCCAATATGGTTTCATCCTCGCTACATGATATAAACAGCGAAACAAAGGCTACGATAAGCCCTAAAGAGAATAAGAATGTTTTTTTCATAGATATATTGATTTATAACTGCAGAAAATGCCGTTAGTATTTTAATTATACAAGATGGACGTTTACACAAAAATCCAAGACCACACAAATTAAAGAGACATTCGTACGCAACACCTTATTATTTTACGAATTGACACACATTATGAGAATTTACATTTTTTTACAATAAATGCAAATATACAAGGTTTTTCACAGAAACAACTGAATAATGATAAAAATCCATTTTGTTAGCTATAAAAACGTAGTAACTACAGCGTAACAAAAAAAGAAGAGTCTTAGCATTAACTAAAACTCTTCTCGAAAAAAAGTGGCGATGGCATTGCGATACCGTAGCAATGCTTGCGACGACGGGAAAATTCGTACAAACGAATACAGAGGCAAATTTATTTGCACTATGTTGAGTGCAGTTGAATTTGGATGAAATCAACTTTAGCTCCCCAAAGGAGTGCCTTTAGGCCACTACTCTCCCACAATGTTGCGAGTAAGCGAGTGAAACACCAAACTTGTTTGAGTGTTTTACAACGAGCGAGAGCAACTTCGTGAAACAAACATGGCAACAGGTTCGACAATTCCTGCAGCGGATAGTCACGCGAAGTATGGACGAAGTTCATACCGGCGTGTGAGTGAGAACACAGCTCCGATTAACCCGCGCAAAAGAAAAGAGAAAGGCTGTTAGCAGATTTGAAAGTACTGCTCTAAAATCGAACATCTTGCGCAGATGCGATATGAATAAACAAAATTGATGCGTGACAGAATTCCGTCACGCATCAATTTTGTTTATAGACAATTCTGTTACTTCTTGCTCAAACTCAGAATCACAGTGAAAGTCTCGAAGGTCTCCATAAACTCCTTTTCCAATTCTGCAATCTGCGCAGCATCGAGCTTCAAACCTTCATTCTCCTTCTCTACAAGGTCAACCATACCGCCCAACCAAGCAGCCTGCTTAGGGATGATGATGAAAAGGCGGTCACCATCCTCATCAGGGAATGATGTTGCATTCACCTTATAAGTATCGCTTCCTTCATAGAGGTTGAACACAAGGTT
>JAGBSZ010000216.1 GCA_017631585.1 Bacteroidaceae bacterium | reverse complement strand
GTTTATGTTCAATGGGTCAACGTCTGTGATGATTTCCTGAGTTTCTACGTAGCCACGCTCTTTGCCTTTCATTTTCAGGTACCACTTACTTGTGGCAAGGTCGTCCTTGGCAAGAGCCTTAAACACGTTATTTTCTGCCAAGTCAAGCATTGCTTCTTTTTCTGCTTTGACGGCTTCTTCTGTTTCGGGCCACTTGTGGATGTAATTGTTTACTGTTTCCCAATGCCAATGCTCTCCGGTGGCCAGCTCGAGTTTCTTTTGTATTTTTGAAACTAATCCCTGCGTACCTTGTATGCATTCGATTAGCGTTTCCTTTGTAATATTCTTTGCCATTTAGAACTCCTATTTTTCAGGGTTTCTCGTTTTTCCACTATTCCAAGGCACCGGAGCCGACTTTCTGTCCGTTGTCCTTTGCCCACTTAGTCCAGCGTTTACGGATTACGTCGCAATATTTAGGGTCTTTTTCCATTACGCGTGCCTTTCTGCCACATCTAGCTGCGGAGATGATTGTTGTTCCTGAACCGCCGAATAGGTCGAGTACGATGTCGCCAGCTTTGGAAGAGTTCTTGATTTGGTATTCAAACAACTCAACCGGCTTCATTGTCGGGTGTTCTGTGGACTTTGTCGGTCGTTTGCACTCGATTACTGTTGTCTGCTTTCTGTCGTTGTACCAAGCGTGTCCGCTACCTTTTTTCCAGCCGTAAAGACAAGGCTCGTGTATCCACTGATAGTCCTGACGGCCAAGGATTAAAGCGTTCTTCTTCCAAATCAACTCTTGGTGAACGTCCAAGCCTACATCTGCGCAGGCTCCGGTGAAGTTGTACACTTCGCAGCTGGCATACCAAATGTAGAATGGTGCGCCGTCTTTGATGTTGTCACGCATTGCAGAAAAGGCACCGCAGAGGAACTGTCGGAACTGTGTTGATTCCATCTTATCGTTCATGATGGTTTTGCAGCCTTTTTCTCTGCGGACGTTGATTGGGTCTGCGTGAGAAACGCCGATTATGTTTACATTGTAAGGTGGGTCTGTTACGCAGACGTCGGCCTGAATTCCGCCCATAAGGTGCGCTACGTCTTCTGCGTTGGTAGAATCGCCACACATAAGGATGTGGTCTCCCAGCTCGTACATTTCCCCGGGTTTACTGTCCGGTTCGTTCTCTTCGTCTACATCCGGGGATTCGTCGTCTCCGACTGTGTCTTTATCTTCGTCGTCCATTACGATGTTCAGGTCAAGATAGCCTTCAGGCAGGGCGATGTCGTCGAGTTCTATTTCAAGGTCGCCGATAAACTCTTTGACGCTTTCTGCGGTCATGTGGCCGTAAGTAGAGTTCAGTTTAAGAAGGATTTCCTTTGCTTCTGCTTCATCCTTGCATTTGACGTAAACTACCGGCAGAGGTGGGATTGTTTCCCCAGCTGCCACCATACGACTAAGCGCACCAAGACGGCCGTGTCCGTCGAGTACGTAGTTCTTCTTGCCTTGTTTCCAAACAAAGAAAGGGAAAGAGAATCCGTGTTTTTTGATTGATTTCTCTATCTTTTCAAAGTCTGAATTGTCGCGGACTTTTAACCCACCCTGAAATTCTGTGAGCTGGTCGATGTTTAATGTATCCTTTGCGTCACATTTGATTTTAATCATTGCTTCCTCCCTTTGGATTCAAAGACCATTCAGTCCCGAATCTGTCTATAATGATTTTGAAATCTTCCAAGTCGTGCTTTCTGACAGAATAAATCTCGTCGTCGTCCGGCCCCGGTTCTATGCCGATATGGAGCAGCTCGTGGAAAATGACGATTTTAATCTGCGCAGGAGATAAACCGATAAGGTTGTTCTTGAAAAGGGTAATGGTGAAGTCGTAGTTTATCGCCCACTTATTCTTAGCTGCGACCTTTTCGCATTCACCAAGAACTAATTTGTCCTTGTCTGCCTTTTTAGATTGGTCGCTTTCAAGGTAGGCAATCCGCACCCGGCTATCTTTGATGTAAGCCAGCTCCGGCTCTTTGTCGATGAGTTCCTGCGCAATAGCTGCGTAGTTCTCGTTGAGTGTTCTGTGTTCCATTTAGTTGTCTGCTCCCATTTTTGCTCGCTCTTTATCAACGGCCTTTTTGAACCTTTCCCATGTTTCGTCAGAACATCTCAAAGAGCAGAACAATGTAAACGCAAACCCGGCAATGAATGCGAGAATACTAGATATAATACAAATTGCCATTAGTCGACCTCCTCAAAACAAGGCATGTTTACTCTATCGCTCGGTGCGTCTTTACATGCGTATCCGTTATGTCCTTTGCCATACCATTTGCAATTGCCACATTTGTTTTCGAGTGCTTTCTTACTGTAATTGCTTCCGTTCTCACAATCGTGACAAGTTGAGTATCCGCCCTTAGGATGTATGCATGTTTCGCAAAGTGTGGGATTAGTATCAAAGGTTGGTGGTGCGCTTGGAACTTTTAATTTCTTTTCCGGTTCCGACACATCTTCCTTTCCTGCGTTTTGCGCATGTTCGTAATTTATCCGGTGCGCACGCTTTACGAGGGTAACTTTGTACTTTGCCATAAGGTCATACTGTGTTTCGAGTAAGCCTTTCTGCTCCGGTGAGATTTTGCAGAAATCCTCGGACATCATGAACACCTCGAGCCGTTTAAGTTTGTCTGCCAGCACGCAGGCTTCAGTCCGAATATCTGCGATTAATGTTTTGTAGTCTTTCATTTGTGCTTCCTTATATCTATAGTCGTTTTACAATTTACTCCCTGCGTGTTATAATTTATTTGAACGGCAATCAAGGAGGCCGTTGTGCTATGTCTGACAAAGTTGAGTATGTATATCTTTTTACCAATCCTGCCATGCCCGATTATGTGAAAGTCGGCAAGACAAATAATATAAAAAATCGTTTAAATGGGCTTTATAAAGAAACCTGCCTTCCTTTAAGATTTGAATGCTATGCGCACATTGTTATAAATCCACATTCCGGTGTCGATGCAACAACAATAGAATCCAATCTGCACCACCTTCTTGAAAAGAGCATTACCAAGAATAAAGAATTCTTCAAAACCGACAAGGAAGAAGTTCTAGATTTCTTCAGAACTTTTGTAAAGACAAATCCAAAATTGAAACTCGTTATGGGAGCTGGAACAGATAAAGCCACTAAAAAGAAAGCAGGGCCGACCACGTTTGAACTTTTAGATATTCCAATCGGTTCTAAACTTGTTTACACCGGCGATTCCACAAAGGTTTGTGAAGTCGCAGACGCGAAAAACCAAGTCGTTTATGAAGGGCAGAACTATTCCCTTTCTGACTTGGCTTGCCGTTTGTGTGGCTACCGGGTTTCAGGGTACCAAAGATTCACCTTTGGAGATGAGTTGTTAGCAGACCGTAAACTAAGGTTACATCCTGAACTTTAAAATAAAAAAAAGCACCGACTTGCGGTGCTTTACTATTTTTTTTCTTCTGTTGCAGCGTACTCAAACTTCACGCCATTGTTACAGACCTTACCTTCAAGACTCGGGTCATACAAATAAAGCCTTCTGTCTCTCTCTATCCCATCAGGGAAGGCAGGACAACACGAGCCGATTCCTTTTTTTACTTGTAAATGCTTACACAAATCACAATTAGATACTTGCATAATCACCTCCATATCTTTCGTAGAGTTCTATAATTTCTTCTTCCACTTCGAGTCCTGCGTGCTTTCTAGCATACAATTCAGACTGAAATTCGTCCGGACTTCTGACCGCGTACATGCTTAATTGTGAAGCAATAACCTCGTCGTCTTCATTATCCCATGTATCCGGCAATCGAGCAAGTTCTTTGTGTCCAGCTTCATGCAAAAACACATGTTCTTTAAGACCGGTCGATGAATGCATCAGGACGCTTTTCTGCGACACGTCGCTACTCCAAAATGGATGTTCTTTATTAACTAACAAAGTATTTTTGAATGGGTCAACCGGGAATACCTCAGCTATTGTATTTGGGTTTATCCCTTTTGAACCATCAAGGAATAAAACGTGGTCAAACGTTACTCCGGTAAGTTCTTTTAATTTATTAAGACCTTCAGTTATGTCGGGTGCGATATCTTTCCCGGAATCAGTAACAACCGGCTTATTCTTTTTATATACAACCGCACCACTTTTTTTAATGAAGGACTTCACGCTTTGACATGGATGTTCACCATAAAGGTCTTTTAAGTATTTAGAAAATGTGCTTGTTTCAGGTTCTGATGTATATCTAGATGCAAACTGACGTTCTTTATGATGGTTCGGTTCATTTTGAACCGGCACCCACTTTCCATTCTTCTTCACATGGTCGCCATCACTCCAATGGTGAATTGTCCCGTCCGGAGCAGCTTCATCTTGAGCCATTTCCAGCACCCAATCTTTCAAGTCCATAATTTGTGAAAGACGGATTTTTGTATCCGCGGTCAGCTCGCGTCTACGAGCCGGCCTTGGAGAGGTTCTGACTTTTATAACTGTGTCCGCGGTAAGCTGGCGCATTTACTTTGACTTCCTGATGCGGATTTTGCAATCGCCGGTCAATTCGCGTGGGGCGGAGTCGTTGAGTGTCTTGTTGTACAAGTCTTTCCACTTGTTGATTGGGTATTTTGAATGCAGCTTTTCCAGCTGGATTGTGTACTGTTTGTAATCTTCCTTCTTGAGTTTCTTCATGCGGTTAACGTCTGTGGCAAATGAAGATTTCTCGTCGGGAAGTTTAAGGGCCGGCTTCTTTTCTGCATTGTTCTCTGAATGCTTCTTAACACTTCCGTCAGGGCGCACAAGACTCATTTTTTTGTATCCGTGTGCTTCTGCTTTTTCTACATCCGGGGAACTCTCTCTTACCGCGGTCGTCTCTCCTTTTTCATTCTGAAGAACTACCATGTTTTCGTTATATGCTTTTGCATCTTTCTTTG
>JAGBSZ010000215.1 GCA_017631585.1 Bacteroidaceae bacterium | reverse complement strand
GGCTCGAACTCGGTCTAGCAGGCTCTCCTCCTAGCTATCCAACTCGGTTACACCGGGCTATATTACAGTACCCCAAGAAATCGCCTACCTGACGAGCGATTCAGTATCAGGTAGACTCGGTTTCCCTTACTGTGTTCCGGTCACACAGCTGACCCGTTCCAGTGGTAATGGAACCCTTCCCTCAGGAGTCCTATTTTACGGCTTTCTTTTCAAAACCGAAAATATTAAACTTATTGCGGTCTTCAAATACACCTGTACCTTCCATTACACGAAGCTTACTTGAACATGCTTTGGCAACTGGGGAGGTAATAATTTCAACTGCGTATTTAAGACAGAACTGAACGATATACATTGCAATTGACCATGATGGTGTTCCGAAGAATCCGAGTGTGATGAAAACTGTTGTATCCACCAATTCCGCTCCGGCACTGGAAATAAGCTTTCTCTTAAGGAACTTGCCTTCCCCATCAACATGACGGAAGAGCTGGAAGATAATATCATTTACCCAACCTCCAAGGACAGCTGCTACAACACCTGCAATCATTACACGTAACATGCCGCTTGTTCCATCTGTACCAATAATCAATAAGCGAAGAGCTTCATCCATATTAAGAACGAATGGAGCAGGTTTTACTGCACTAATAACAATAAGAATCATTCCAACGAACAATAACTGAACGAGGATGGTGAGCCATGCAATCCAACGTGATACCCTGTATCCATATACATCTGAAGTTACATCGGAAATGATGTAAACAAATGGGAAGAAGAATACACCCATTGGTGCAAGCCAAGGACCAAAGAATCCAAGACGTCCTGATACCAGGTTAGCAGCTATCTGCATTGTAACACTCAATGCAGCCAATACAACTACGATAAATGAATATCGTTTAACTTTTGATGATGCCATATAAGCACCTCCTAAATAATATTTATACAGGAGCTAGGTTCCTGTAGTTTATGATACTAATACGCCTTTAAGAACGATACGTGGCTTAGGGAACTTAGGGTCAGGAACTAATGCTCCCTTCATACAAGACCAAACCATCTTATGTTCCATTTTAGCGTCAAGTACTTTAGTACCTGTAGCACGGAATGTACCTGTTGTATCGCCTAAGTCGAGTACCACTTCTGTGTTCAATAATTCTTCTTCGGTCATTTCATTACCGATTTGAATGTCATTTAATATCTGTCCCAATGTCATTTCTCATCCTCCTCAATGATGAGTCTGTCATCATCCAATTCCAAGAAAGTTTTACCTTCGGATACTGCTACAGCTATCTTCTGCAAAGCATCGTTTGCATGGTCGCTGCAGTAGAATACACCTGTTGTTGTTTCCAAACAAAGGAACCCACCTTTATTATAAATACTTGTAATATTGCGAGTATTTATAATAGCGTTAGAAAAAATTATCATCATACGCTACCCCTTCATCTGAATTTCCATCTCATCGTACTGATAGAAATTAAGACCCTTCGGTAAGTCTTCTTTAGTGATAACAGCAGGACTTCCTTTCTGCCCGAGCTGGTCCAACAAGAATGCTTTGACGGCGTTTGTATTCATAGTTGTCTCTTCTTCGAAGATGATATTGTTTGCTTTTAATGCTTCAATCTGTGAAGAAGGGCAGATACATTCTGATTTAACAAGTGTTTCACCATTATGGTCTCTCAACCACTTTGCAACGTTCTGTCTATCCGCGTCATTCTTATTGATACTACATCGTGTTGTAGTTATAACGCGAACGATGGAACCATCTTCCATCTGCAGCATATCCAAACCGTTCATCTTGAACAAGTCTGGCATGACGTGCTGGCTGTAATCGTCATAAGCTTCAGTAGCCTGTTTCAAGGCTTCCTCCGCTTCAATCATCTTCCACTTCAGGTCACGCAACTTTTTAACGTGTTCCTGAATCTGCGCCATCAAACCGGATGTCTGTTCAATTGTGACATCATCCAATTCATAATTCTGAGCCATTGATATCCTCCTTAAAGATATAAGTGCCTTCCATGCCTACACAATCCCACTTTTCCTTAGGTGGGAGAGGCAGACCATTCTTTTCTATGTGTTCATCGATAGGACAACCTCCGTTGTCATCGAAATAACACCCATCGCAACCGCATTTAGCGGGAACCTTTTTCAAATTAGACGTAGTAGACATACGGAGCAAATCCTTTAGCTGTTCTTGTAATCTGTACTTTCTCTTCGTCAGTACGTTTAATAGAATGAGCATAGTCTTCTGCTTTCTTCTGATTACGGAACATCTTGTAACCAGTTCCATCTGTACGAACTACATCATAGATAAACGAGATTGCCATTACAGTATCCCCTCCCATGGATTTCTAAAGACGTTTGTTATACGTCCATCAAATTGTTCAGCAATTGATGGATTATCTCCCTGAGGTGTTCCTACCTTATCCTTGTACTCTTCGCCATCAGGTAAATGAGTATTAATAGACATAGGACCACTTCCATAAGATTTGTTTTGAGTACAGGCTCCTATAATAATCGCAATCACAGGTATGCCTACGGCTAATCCGAAGCCTATCCATGCTAATGTTAGTATTGAGTCCATTCCCAACCTCCTTGTGTTAATAACAGAAGTGTTTGATTATTCATGCGTACCAACTTCTCGTTTTCCGCAAGAACCGCATCATACTGTTGTTCAATTCTCATAAGCTGTCGTTCTAGGTTTGTGACCTTGTAATCCAAGGTAGCACAATACACTAGCAATAGGGACAAACTAAGTATTATAAAGAACGTAACTAGATGCTTCATCAGAATATAACGACCTCGCCGTCAACTGCTGTAATTGTATATTCCTCATTGAATATTTCATCCGGTTTAGTTAACATATCTTCAACACTAGTGTCTCGGATATAGTCAGCTAACTGTTTCTTCTGTTTCAATGCTGCATATACCTTCATATCAATCGTATCTTTCATTACGTAGTCAAGGTAGATACATGGATGAGCCTGACCAGCACGATAGATACGAGCCTCAACCTGAATACGGTCTTCAAGCGAAAACGTGTTCGAATAGAATATCATATGATTACAGTGTTCCTGTAAGTTGAATCCCATCGAAATGACACGTATGTTAGCAACCATTACCTTGTAGTCGCCTCGCTTAAAACCGTCTATGGAACCGACTTTCTTCCAACCTGTCTGTAGACAAACTTTATAACCTTCTGCGGTCAACGCATCATAAATACGTTCAGCCTCGGCACTAAAGTGACATACAATAATAACCTGATTGTTTGTGATACCTTCTACGTCAGTGATTTCTTCAACATCACACAACAATTGGTCAATCTTAGGTTGGTCATCGAACCAAGTTATCTTGTTTGGTGGAGGGTCTTCAACCTCCGATTCAGGCAACTGTTCACTAGAAACAAAGCCTGATGCAATCTGTTGAAGTCTTATGTAAGCTGTTAACTTAGATTTAGCCTCAACCTTCTCATCTTTATATTGAGTTATGAAATACAATTCCATCTCGTGATAAACACGAGACTGTTCTGCACTCATATCTAATAGCTTGCGATTGTATGTTCTGTCAGGCATATCGATACAGTCTTCGATACGAACGAACATTGCTATTTCGAGCATCTTATCACGAAGTGAATCGACGTTACGAAAGGGTCCTTCATAATGGTCTTGCGCTCTAATCGTGTCGTATGTTGATAAAGAAACTCCATAAAGAGCATTGGCCATTTCAAAGGAAGTGCAGTTACGAATCTGAGACCACGCATCTTCGTTAATGAGAATTCGTATAACACGGCCATTGACTTGTATCGCGTGGAACATCCCGTACCTGTTTTGGAAACCGTACCAGTTAACGCCAAAGTACCCTGGACGCAGAAATTCGAACATAGGCCACACGTCAAACGGGCCGTTCGTAACCGGTGTTCCTGTAAGAATTGCTCTAGCGACTGTCTTTGGCTCGGACTTAAGTATGGTCTTACCACGTCGCACAACTGTATTGAATTCATATAACAACCTCTGTGTTCTTATTGCTTTAGGATTCTTGATACGTGTCGCTTCATCAAGGATGATGAAGGTTTTGTGCGATGTTGCCCAATTAACGTAATCAAGATAACGCTCTTTCGTGCTAAACTGTTCAATGTTGGTACAAACAATGTTAAGTTTGCGTTCCACGAAAAACAGTTTCTTATTTTTACGCCACTGCACTGTCGTATCAACGTGACTAAGCCACTTAGGTACTTCTTCAACTGCCCACTGTTTATGTACGCCATTAGGTGCGATGACGAGGACTGCATCGATTTGACCTGCCTTAAACTTAGCTTCTGCGATAAGCAAAGCAGTGCGTGTTTTTCCTGTACCGGGGTCGAAGAACAAAGGAATTTCCGCCTTATCGCGGTAACGTTCAAGTGCTATCTCCTGATGTTTATACGGGTTGTTCATCCTTGGACTCCTTATTATTTAATGCTTTGAGTCGTGCCGGTAACACTTTGCTAAGGTTACAATCGTCACAACAAGTGCCTTCTGAGTATGGCTTTATCGGCTCTGGATTATTTCCCCATTCTCCAGGCTTCATTTTCTTGCCGCATAAGCAGCAGTATCGCTTTTTTTTCATTTGTCTCCTTCCGGAACAGTTAGTTCTTCAGCCTTGATACGTTCAGGACACATTTCTGTACCATATGTACAAGTCTGACACAATGTTTTAACAAACTCACCATCCACCAACTTATAGTGATAGATATTAGGTAAGCCAACTTTAGGTCCTTTATCTGTTAACGGGAAGCCGTAAAGCTCCGCAACAGGAATCATAAGACGTGAGCGGTCACGGAAGAATTTCATCTTACGAATACCGATATGGTCTTCAATAAGATGACGTGTTGATTGAATTGACCGTTTTGTAATAGCGGCAAACTCAGCAATGTGTATCATTTCGATACCGTTGAGTGTATATACCTTACAATTATCCAATGGGTTTGACATATAATGGACCCTACCTTTCAAGTAAAATAAAGGTCCCCATTAGTTTGGGGACCTTATGAATCAGGAACTATGCCTGGAATGCTGGAACATCTGAGTCAAGGATGTAAGACTTTGAAGCTTCATCGAACTTAACTGTGATGTTGTTCTTAGCCCACTTTTTCATGAGCTGGCGCATTTCTGCGAAACCCTTTCCAGTGTTCTCGAAAACAGCTGTAGCTGTGATTTTTGCACCCTTCTTAGGAGCATCGCCGAAGATTTTGTAGATAACTGGTTTGCCGAATGCAGCACCTGTACCAGCTTTCTTTTCCTTTGCGAAGAATGCAACAACTTCTTTGAGTTCTTCAGGAACTTTGTCGCCGAAGTAAGCCTTGAGCTTCTGACCATATTCAGCTGCGAGAGCGCGCTGACGTTTCTGGTACTCGCTGTTTGACTTCTTCTTTGGTGCTTCGTCTGTTCCTGTTACAGCACCTTCAACCTGAGCTTCTTTCTTAGCGTTATCGAGTAAAGACATATTCTGCCTCCTGTTGTTATGGTCTGTTCATCAGCTTCACGTTTATACCGTGTTGTAAGCAACGCTTCAACAGTGGCTATAAAGCCGTATGACTTACGCATAACTGAAAGTCATCAGTAACCGACGGTTCCAATGTACCTTCTTGAATGATTCTCCTCGTACCGAACTATTGCTCTCGGTCCCTTTGAGTGCCACTTAGCTTACGCCGATGGTCTGAAGAAGAGTCATTCAAGAAGGTACCTGGTCTGCTGGGAGGGTTGAGACCAGGTACCAAAGGAACTAACTATGCCACACGGTAAAGTGTGGTGTTACTATAAAAGAACTAATTATACTTCAAGTATAATATGAAACTTTTGAAAAATCAACCCTTTAGCGCTAAAAATATTTTAACTTTTGGTTGATTAGTAACGGTCAAGGAATCCTTCGTGTTCCGCCTCCTTGTCAATAAGCTGTAAATTGAACGTAACACGTGTAGGGGTTACATCAACCGACTTCAATTTATATTCATCTTTACCTACAGTAAAGTGAACACTTGCTAAAGCATGTCCTTCGTGACATATATTTTGGATATGGTCGCTTAACTTATGTAACTCCATTTAATCCTCCTCCGGCGGCTCAGGATAACCATCGTCGTCCGGGTAGTCCCAGTCATGCTTATCCAGGTAAGAGTTAAGGGCATTTTCGCAACGCTTCTTAGTCTCTTCATCCCAATTAACTGGGTATCCGTCGTCACCAATCTCAAGTTCAACGCAGTCACTGTCGATTACTTTGTTAAAGGTCCAATCGATATCTTCAATATCATCGCAGCCTGGGTGTCCTGAGCCATCCCTATAGTACATGACCATATCCTCGTGTATATAACGAGCTGTAGCTTCAAAATCAATGGTCCAGTCTTCGAACTCGAAATCTTCACACGATTGTGTTACTATACATTCGCAGTTCATAATTCTAACTCCTCGAACTTTTGTTCTGCTTCTTCTTCCGTAGCAGCAGGTTCTGTGGCACCGAATACTGCATCAAAGAATGCTGGTCCCTTACCAGCATCGATTATTAAATGTACTCTAATACCTGCCAGTTGTACAGGTATACATTCCTTATACAAATCTTGCATCCGTTCAAACAGCGTTTCACAATCATTAACATAAGATTTAACATCTTCCATTAATGCAATTGGTCCGCGTGCCATAATACGTTTTATCTCAGCGCCTGTGACACGTACCTCACCTAATTTTTCTCTACTCATTCTTAGTCTCCTTTAATTCCAATGGTCGTTAACTACGTAATCCCCTTCAGTAGGACTACCAGCTTTAGATGTTACGTTACAGTAGTCATCATCAATAACGGTGACATCTACGTAACCCATTCCATAATGCAACATAATGCGTCTTAACACCTTGGTCCATAAACGCAATACGCGCTGATAACGTTTGTTTGTTGTAGGTGTTGATGATTTCCAACTTCTTGTTGTTAAAGCTTTTGTGTTACCGTTTAAAGCCATTTGATATACCTCCTTAATATATCGTTAATTTCTATATCTCTCCTAATCCAATCTGCATAATGCGTTAAGATTGAATTAACTTTCCTCTGAGCTATCGGTGTTAAAGTGGGATACTGCATCATACTTATTAAATACGCAGCTTCGTCTGTTTCATCGAAACCGTTGCTAAAGATGAACGGTCCTCGTGTCCATTCAGATGTAAAGCCGCGTATTGTGTTGATTACGAACATAGGGGCTACAGCCCATTCACCTTCTGCATTAACCAATGCGTATTTCCCCTGACTGGAGTAGACTTTGATATCACCATAGGTACCATTTTGTATGTAATTGGTCCTAAAATGCTGTGTCTGATGTTTCCACTTCAAAGTTTTCAATATTTCGTGTAAACAAGCTGAGTATGCCATTTGCATAAGCCTCCTTCATCATTTCGATATCTTTGACCTTGAGCTGTTTCTCGAACTGAACCGATGCGTAGTTTGAACACAACTGTTCGGCCTGTTCGTAATCTTCTTTAGCCATCGCAGCTACCAACTGTTCATATAACGGCTGCATTGTTGCAAACTTACGCATGAACAACTGCCTCTTACTAACGTAACCGCTGCTGCTGGTCTTAATCAAAATAGCTACTGTTCCAGACGATGTTTTGACGTACGGAGCGGTGATGTCTTCAGTCTTAACTGATGCTGCCTCTAATTCGTACAAGTACCAGTTACCCTTAACGTGGTCCAACGTATCGTCATGTAAGGCGTCTGCTGCAGAGATATCGGTCACGTGCGTACGATGCAACGGTTTAATGTTGTTACGAACGAGCCACGATTCGAATGAACTAAAGGTTGATGGTACCTTCGTAACACGACGTGGAACACCATCCTTAACAATCGATGTGAATTGTTCCGCAACCTGTTCTGCTGTTAATCCAGGAAATACGATATATTGTCCATTCGGTAATTGCTGTACCATATATTCATACATATGTTCCGGACTCATTGGCTTATTCAATGTATAAGCCCCAGTTCCATAAACAGGTGTTACCGTGATGTCTGGGTAATGCCTGTTGACCCATTGTTTGAAGTTGTGATAAGTTCGTATCATTATCCACGCTCCTTTATATATTCAATCATAGCATTAATAGCTGTTATCGCCTGTTCTTTAGACCATGGTACAATAAGTGCTTCCCTGACATTAAGCCAAGCTACACAACATCCTCCCGGAACAGATTCTTGTTTAAGAGGACATCGTTCTCTTGGTATATCTGTTGTTGCGCAGCTATTCCTATAGAGCATACAGTAAGGACACTCGTCACCACCTATATGTGGATATTTGTCGCCTGTTGTACTGAACACTACTGTTCTTCGTGTTGTACAGCCTGCGCTTTTCCATTCCTTCCAGTTCATAGCTTTAACACGTTTAAGGTTATCTTTCCAATGTGCTATAGCCTGTTTCTTAAAAGATTTCAAATCCATACTCATCGGTTCCTCCTTCCTGTGTTGGTGGTTCTTCTTTCCATAATCCACTTATCATCAGGTATGCTGCGTGGATGTTGAGTAACGTTAACAACAATGCATATTCATCATTGTCTTTCAGCTCCTGTTCACCGTTACGTGCATCACACAGCTTCATGATGTTACTGTGTAACTCCATTACTGGTTTATGGATTGCAGCCGCATCATGGTTAGATGCTGCATCCAACGATGTTTTGAGTTGTTCATAACTGAATCGCAAAGCGCCGTCCTTGTCCAACACGTTAGCTGCTGCGTTTTGGCAGTACGTCGTAAACCATTCTCGTGTCATAGTTCGGCCCTCATCTGTTTAGTAACACGTTCCTGCTTTATTGGTTCAATATCGATGACGTGTTCTAATATCTGTTTCGTTGCTTTCTCCAACTCTGGATAATCTTCGATACGAAGAATCATGTTGAAGCCATTTCCACTACGTATTATAAGTGCATCTGTAGCCGTGTCTTTAATACGTGTCGCATCTTGAGCGTTGCGTTCATAACGAACGCTCTGCGTTAGCAGTTCGTCAATACGTTGTCTGTTCATATCACACCTCCACATCGCAGCTGCGTAACAGCTCCAGGTAGCGGCCGTAACCCTTATTGCCTTTGTTACCTGCAATACCGTAATGTATCTCCTGAATCATCTGGTAGATGATATCGTCATCGTCAGACCAATCGCCGTTCCAGTTCTTCTTAACCCACTGACGTACTGTCTCAATGTTGCGACGGAACAAGCCATCGGCGTCGATAATTGGGGTACAGTCACTCATTCACGAAACGACTGTTACCTTACCGACAAACTCGTTTATGAACAATGGCATATTCGGAAACTCGGTGTCTGGTTCAAGGATGTCGACCTTACCATCTTGTGATACGCTGCAGTCAACCGTAATAACTGCGTCGAATACCTTATCCGGGCAGTCCCAACATACATCGGTTCCACCACCTCCAGTGGGACGATGCATTTTAATGTACTCTAACAATGTCATAGTGCTTCGTACTCCTTCTGTGCATCTAACAGTTCTTTTGTTAATGCGTGTTCTACCATATCCAAGATGTCGGCTTTAAGTACTTCACCTGAACGGATACTTATTGTACCGACTTTAGAGTCGTGTAGTGATAATGCATCACCACTATCACGCATGTCTAAAATGATGTTGATTTTGGCTTGTAAGTCTGCGATTTGTTTGTGCAGCTCGTTAGCCTTTTGTCTGAGTTCTTCAGTCATTTTGTGTCCTCCTTCTCCCGCTACTGTGACTCAACTAAGTCTTTTGAACGGTTCAAGAATTGTTTGATACCGTACTCTGGGTTAACTTCACCTATTTGACAGGCTTGAATGAACACTGTGAACATACTCAAGCGCTGTTCAAAGGTATATACATCACCCCAGTCAAGTTCCACTTCCATGCGCCCTGCTAAAAAGGCGGCTATTTCTTTAGTTACTACTATAGGCATTGTATTCCTCCTTCCGCTGCTGCCGCGGTTATACCTATTACGGTTTTTAAGTTTATCACTTCACCCTGAAGTGTGAATCTCAGTATTGAGTTCATTATAAAGGCTTTTTTCGAAAAAAGCTCTATTTTAGTGACAGAAATCGCTTGTGCGAATTGATATGTTTGAATGAACGTTAAATGATAAGAAGTCTCGAGGTATAGCAAAGACCTTGGGAACCGGAGCTTATGGTCGAAAGAGCATTTGGCTAGAAATAGTTGTTCATTCAAAATGCTCAATGGTGGGGACAGATGGTAATGAAAGTGTACCGAAATGCTAAGGAAAGTGTAACGATTTACAGAGGCTTTTGGATGAAAGAAAAATGAAGCGGATGTGTGGTATATTGTTAAAAAATCGGTTTTAAAAATCCTGCTTATTTTTGCAGTTGTCAAAAATCCGGATTTTTGAGATTTCGCGTTCAGTTTGTATCTCGCTTCTTTTTTCATTGTTCAGTCTCCTAGCTTTTTTGTTCAGACGGCTACTTCCAAGATTTGTACCATTCCCCTGAGAGCGGTAATACCCTCCTATAGGCCACCGTACCAGTGACCCATAGGCAGAGTTACTTGTCCTCGTCGCCCACAAGGTCATGTGTAAATGACCAGTCCAACGCGTCTTTTAGAGCTTGTTCCCTCTGCGGTACCCCTACTTTAGACAATATCGAGAATATCTCCGGGGTACACAGGGCAGTATACACCAACCCATTTAAGACGGATTGTTCATGAGGTGGTAATGATTCCTCGGTGAGGTTACTTTTTAATACGATTCTTGGCATCGCGGGCCTCCTTTATCTTGTTATACAGTTGGTGTGTAGCCAACAGCTGGTTCTGTACATCGTTATGTTCGTAGCGCTCATCTGGTTCGGTCAAGTCTTTGAGCGCCTCCTCAAGGGTAGTGGCCTCGTCATCCAGGGCCTGCATTATGAGGCTGAGTTCATTATTCGTTAAATCAAGCATATAGTGTCCCCCTCTTTAATCCTAAGAACTGTTCCTCGGACACTGGTTCGAGTCTGACATAATTGTAGTAGTGAACGATTGATGCGTAGTACTTCCAGGCGTCGTCGTAAAGTTCATACAGACGTGTAATAGTCTGTGGTGTGGCGAAAAGACGTTGAGCAGTGAACATTACCCTGTACCCATCGCCTACTCTATCTAATGATACGGTGTATGGAACGCCGTTGAATGTTTTGATTGTTGTCTGCATGGTTGCAGCCTCCCGTTGTAGCGATAAAGATAGCCCGATGTACTTCGGCACGCATTAAAGGAACACGCATCAAGAGTACACCGGGCAGTGGTATGTGTAGGTTACACAGTAACCCGCCTACGCCTTAACAACCTTCTTTGTTCCTGCGTAGTCCATCTTAAGTCCGAGCTTCTCGAGCTTGGCGTCCAAGTCCTTACGAGACAAGTTCTCGTACTTAGTCATAATGTCCAAGAGACTGTCCCCTACAGCGAACTGATACTTGGTAAGTACGCGTTCTGAAGCGAGTGTGGTAATGAGCACGAATGTCTCCTGGTCTTCGGAACTGAGCTTGATGTCAGGGTTTGCAGCAATAAGTGCTTTGATAAGTCCGAGGACACGCTTTTCGCGACCCATGTGATACAGCTGTGTTGAACGAGTGTTCTTGCTGATGTAAGTTGGGTCTGTTGGGTCTTCTACATTTCGACGTTTCATAACCTCGATAGCAGATTTGAGTTCGTTGATTTTTTCATCAACCAATGTGATTTTTGTTGTAGCCATAGTAGGCCTCCTGTTGTTGCTCACGGCAACGTGTTTCAGTCATAAGACTGTTATTGAACACACAACGTGTGTTAGATAAATAATGTGAGAAGTGATTTGATGTCGGTATCTTTTTATTTATCATACTTATATTATATAATAAAAGTACACATAAATCAACCCCGTACAGAAAAAATTTTTTATCCCCACGCAAAAAAGAGGAAGGCTACGAGGGGAATGGGGAGTCCAAAGGC